>CAZVSL010000074.1:0-15530 GCA_964629935.1 uncultured Calditrichaceae bacterium
TGGCAGTGGCAGTGGCAGTAGCAGTGGCAGTGGCAGTAGCAGTGGCAGTGGCAGTAGCAGTGGCAGTGCTTTAAACTCTACCGAGACGATTTCGACCGAAACGCATTGAACGAGAGTACGAGCAAAGTTAGTGCGGTAATCGGAATCACAAACATGATCATGAGCTTATTGAAAACGGGCAAGAGGTCGTGCTCAGTGGAGTTTAGCATCAGGTAGAACGTATAGGCCAGATAGAATCCGAGAAACAACCAGCCCTCCCATCTGTCAATGGTGTAACCGGTGAAGAAAATGGGCAAGCATGCTATGGCGACAGCGATCATGACCGGAATATCGAAGCCCAGAACTGCATCTGAAATCGGGATGCCGTGAGGCGAAACCAGGCCGGATAACCCAAGCACAGTCAAAATATTGAAGAGATTGCTGCCCACGACATTGCCAACCGCGATGTCCTTCTCGCCTCTCATGCTGGCGATCACTGAAGTCGCCACCTCAGGCAGTGAGGTGCCCATGGAAACGACCGTCAGGCCGATCACCAGCTCACTTACGCCAATCAGGCGTGCGAAAGCGGTGGCTCCGCTCACGAGCCAGCGGGAGCCTATTACCAGCAGCAACAGGCCCGCGGCAATGAGCGCCAGGTTCGCGCCCCAGCTACTGGCTTTTTTGTCTTCGGTTTTGATGGCTGCAATGTCTGCTGTGGTTTTTTCGCGTAATCTGGCATCCCGGCGACTCTTGAGCAGCAGAAAGGCCAGGTACGCCACCAACATTGTAAATAGCAGCGCACCATCCAGGCGGTTAATGGCGCCGTCGAGTCCCAGAACAAGCATAAGAAAAGACGCTGCGATCATAATGGGCACATCCAGGCGCACGAGCTGCTGTGAAACCACCAGGGGCGTGATGGCCGCGGACAGGCCAAGAATGAGCAGAACATTGAGAATGTTGCTGCCCACCACGTTGCCGAGTGCAATCTCAGCCTGCCCGGTGAAGCTGGATTGCAGATTCACGGCCAGCTCAGGGGCGCTGGTGCCGAATGACACCACGGTCAGGCCAATAATCAGAGGAGAAATGCCGGCAAGCGCGGCCAGGCGGGAGGCGCCGCGCACGAGTATCTCGCCGCCGCCCGCCAAAAACAGGATGCCGGTTACGAATAATAGAATTGTCAGCGGCTCCATAAAACTATCCGATTCATGCGAAGATATATGGCGCAAGCGGGTCCGGACAAGTTAATTCGGGTCCTCCTGATCGCGGTTACTCTGTGGCTGACTCGCCTGGATAAGCTTCTTGAAACGCCGGGCATGGCGCTTTTCAGCAAGCTTACGCAGGTCCGTCACCAGGTCCGTTTCATCGGTGATCTCGGTTCCGAGCAATGATTCCAGCGCATCTTCAAGGGTGACGATGCCAGCCGTACCGCCATACTCATCGATGACCAGGAAAATGTGCTCCTGCCGTTTGGTCAATTCGCGCAAAACACGCGAGACCGTCATGGTTTCCGGAACCGCGTGCAAAGGGCGAGCGATCTGCCCGATCTGTACATTGCTCTGCTCACCTGAGGCGGCGCTGAGAACATCTTGGCGTAAAACATAGCCCTTGATGTCATCCAAATCGTTTTCATACACCGGTATCCTGGAATAAGCCAGGAATTCAGGCTCCGCCATGGTTTCCTGGATTGTTGCCGTTGCCTTGAGCATGAAAACCACCGTTCTCGGCGTCATAATGTCCGAGACAGCAACCCGGTTCAAATGCAGGAGATTCTCGAGAATACGGTGCTCTTCCTGGCGAAGCACACCTTCACCAGCGCCAATTTGCGCCAGGATTTCAAGCTCGGCGCGGGAAATGGTTGGCTCTATCTTCTTGGGTGTGAGCAGACGGCCAAGCTGGCGCGAGGCCCAGACCACCGGATAGAGAACGAGCACCAGTATCTTGATGCCGTAAGCGGTGAATGGCGTCAGTTGCTTCCAGTATCGCGCCCCGAGTGTTTTGGGAATAATCTCCGAAAATACCAGAATGAGCAAGGTCAAAATCGCTGAAATGAGCCCGATCCATTGGTTGCCAAAGATAAGCGCCGCCTCTGCGCCAGCGCCGGCAGCGCCCACCGTGTGCGCAATCGTGTTCAATGTCAGAATCGCAGAAATACCGTCCTCGACGTTCTGTTTCTGCTGACGCATGATGTAGCCGCTGCGTTTGCCGCGCTTGACCAGCAGCTCGATGTGAGAAAAGGACGTCGATAGAAATGCGGCCTCCCAGATCGAGCATAAGAATGAAAAGCCGAGCGCAATCGCGACGTAAAGTATAAGATATAGGGTGTGATTATCCATTATAACAATATAAACAATCCTGGATTTGATTACAAGTTCTGGCGTCAGATGCCGCGACATCGGAATTCGGAAATTGTAGATCAGAAACCGTGTTTACAGGTAGAGAAGAAAAAGAAATGTTGAATTAGTGCAGAAGGATTGCTTGTTTTAACTACTAACCCGAAAAATTCACTTAGCAGTTACTATTTCGCTAAGGCCCTGTTTGTTGTAACTTTACTACAAGATTGAGCGAAGTTTGTGAATTTTTCAGGCCAGGAGGTTTTTCTAAAATATCTTGCCACTCAAAAGCAGAACCTGATGAGGTGGCAAATTTTTTGGATTGCTACTCGAAACTGCACAGAGTTATAAAAAGACAGGAGATAACTATGCAAAAATTTGACGCAATTGTTATTGGTACTGGTCAGGCGGGACCGTCTCTATCCGCGAAGCTTGCGGGTGAAGGCATGCGTGTAGCCGTCATTGAGCGCAAGCTGTTTGGCGGTACCTGTGTTAACACAGGTTGCATTCCTACAAAAACGCTTATCGCCAGCGCCAGAGCCGCCTATATGGTCAGACGCGCGTCCGATTTTGGTGTCGAGATCGATGGCAAAATATCGGTTAACATGAAGAAAGTGAAGGAACGCAAGGATGACGTCGCAGGCCGCAATAACGATCAGACGCCTGAGTGGATGGAGAAGATGGACAATCTCACGGTGTTCAAGGGCCATGCCCGCTTTGAAGATGCAAACACCGTGAGTGTAAACGACGCCAGATTGCAGTCGAGCAAAATCTTCATCAATGTTGGTGGCCGTGCGGCCGTGCCGGCTTTGCCTGGAATCAGCGATGTGCCATTTCTGACAAACTCGTCCATGATGGGCATCGATTTCTTGCCGGAGCATCTTGTTATCGTTGGCGGCAGCTATATCGGTCTTGAGTTCGGACAGATGTATCGCCGGTTTGGCAGCGAGGTCACCATTGTGGAACGCGGCCCGCGTCTTATACAACGCGAGGATGAAGATATCTCCGAGGCGGTCAAGGAGATCCTGGAGAACGAAGGCGTGAACATCCGCTTGAACGCCGAATGCATCGCCATGGAAAAACGTGGCGACAAAGCTGTGGTGAAGCTCGACTGCGAAGACGATAGCAAGGAGGTCGCGGGCTCGCACCTGTTGCTGGCTGTCGGCCGCGTGCCCAACACGGATGATCTTGGCCTGGACAAAGCTGGCGTTGAGACTGATGATCACGGCTACATCGTGGTGGACGATCAGCTCCGCACCAACGTGGAAGGCATCTGGGCGCTGGGCGACTGCAACGGTCGCGGCGCATTTACCCATACTTCATACAATGACTTTGAAATCGTGGCTGCCAACTTGCTGGAGAATGACCCGCGGCGGGTGAGTGACCGCATCACAGCGTATGGCCTGTACATTGATCCCCCGCTTGGCCGCGCCGGTATGACAGAAGCGCAGGTGCGTGAATCTGGGCGCAAAGCTCTCATTGCGAAGCGTTCGATGCAACGTGTAGGCAGAGCAAAGGAACGGGGGGAAACTCAGGGTTTCATGAAGGTGCTCGTAGACGCCGAAACGGAAAGAATCCTGGGTGCGGCTGTCCTCGGTATCGGTGGCGATGAAATAATCCATTCCCTGCTCGATGTTATGTATGCTGATGCGCCGTACACGGTCATCCAGCGCGCTGTGCATATTCATCCAACCGTGACAGAGCTTATCCCGACCATGCTGGCTGACTTGCAACCTTTCGAATAAACCTGAGATAGCGAACGGAACAGACTAATGCAATCGAAACTTCTGAGTAAGGCATGGCAACGGCTGGAGCAGGCCGTCGTCGAGTATGAAGGCAAAGCTGTGGGCACGGTGGCAGCGATTCAACCGGGTGCTGAGGCCATCAATTACGACCACGTCTTCACACGAGACTTTGCAGTCTCCGCGCTGGCGTATCTCATGCAGGGCAGGCATGAAATGGTGCGCCATTTTCTGCAGGTTTTGGTGGAGCTGCAGAATCGCAAAAAGGAAATGGATTGCTTTAAACCCGGCGAGGGGTTGATGCCCGCGAGCTTCAAGGTGGAAAAACGAGACGACGGTGATGTTCTGCTCCCCGACTACGGCGAAAAAGCCATCGCCAGAGTCGCCCCGGTTGATTCTGTGTTCTGGTGGCTGTTCATCCTGCGCGCATACGTCAAAGCCGGCGGAGATACTGAGTTCGCAAAAAGCGAAGCCTGCCAGCGTGCCATACGTTACATAATTGAGCTCGCCCTGACCGCGCGCTTCGATATGTTTCCTACCTTGCTGGCGCCGGATGGTTCGTTCATGATCGACCGCAGAATGGGTGTGTACGGCTATCCGTTTGATTTGCAAAGTCTGTTCTTCACAGCTTTGCGGGCCGCACAGGAGTTGTTGCAGCCAGAAGAGGAGAATCAACCATATATAGCTGCGGTTGAAGAACGCCTGGGCCATCTGGTCTATCACATTCGCAATTACTATTGGCTGGACTTTGGCCGGCTCAACGAGATCTATCGCTACAAAGTCGAGCAATTTGGCTCTACAGCGCTGAATAAGTTCAACATCTATCCGGAAACCATCCCTGACTGGATCTATGACTGGCTGCCGGATACCTGCGGCTATTTCATCGGCAATCTGGGGCCGGCGCGGATCGATTTCCGGTTTTTTACCTCCGGTAATTTGATGTCGATTTTAGGCTGCCTGGCGGATAGCAGTCAGTCCAGGGCAATCCTGAGTCTCATCAACCAGCGCTGGGATGAGCTGGTTGGCGCCATGCCCATCAAACTCTGTTACCCGGCCATAAGCGGACGCGACTGGCACGTTGTCACCGGCTCGGATCCGAAAAACGTGCCGTGGTCTTATCACAATGGCGGGAGCTGGCCGTTCTTAAACTGGATGCTGACTGCGGCCGCAGTCAAGCTCGATCAGCCTGAAATGGCGAAGCGAGCACTGGCAATCGCCGAAAAAAGATTGGAGCAGGACGAGTGGCCGGAATATTACGATGGCAAGCACAACCGTTTGCTCGGCAAAGAAGCAAGAAAGTATCAGACCTGGACCATCGCCGGGTACATCGTGGCCACCATGCTCTTGGATGAGCCGAAACACATGAAACTGCTGTCGTTTGACAGCGAGCCGGATGTCAGCGCCTGCTCAACGGCGCCATACGAGATTACATAAAAATTAAGAAATCCTGAATTCTTCTTGACTCCTATCTCAAAACGTTTATATTAGGTATACCAGGTATCATTAATATCCCAAAAGGGGATACCTTTCTTATGCCACTCGACCTCAGAAATCCCAACCCGCTTTATCAGCAAATCGTATCTGACATCCGATCCAGGATTGCTGCCGGTTCTTACAAAGAGAATGATTGCATCGGCTCCCACCAGGAGTTGGCGAAACGGTACGACGTAAGCCTGATCACGGTTAAGCGCGCGCTCAATGAGCTCATCAACGAAGGGTTGCTTTACAGCCGGGTGGGCAAGGGCACATTTGTCGCCGGGCGATCGCCGTTTGTTATTCATTCGAAGCACAAGACCATTGGCATCGTGCTCAACGACCTCAAGAGCCCCTTCTTCTCACTGATCGTTCACAGTTTTGAGGAACGGGCCTATCAGCTCGGCTACAATATTTTGCTGAGCACCTCTTCGGACCGCCTCGAGAAGGAAGAAATTCAGATCCGCAGATTCCGTGATTTGGGTGTCGATGGCCTGTTGATCGCTTCACTGGCACGCCGGTACCGGGCCACGCCGAGTATCCGCAAGCTGCAGCAGGAAAATTTCCCCTATGTCATGGTTTCTTATGTTGAGGATGAGGACGTCAACTATGTTGGCGCTGACCATGAGCGTGGCGCGTTTATGGCGACCGAGCATTTGATCAAGCTTGGCTACGACACCATCGGCTATATCAATGGCGAGGCCGGCAATTTGCTTGGCGATCTGCGCAAGAGGGGGTACCTTCGTGCGCTGCAGCATTATAATCTGGAAGCTAATGATGATTTCGTTTTTTTATTGCGGGCAGGCGGCGGCGAAGAGGATTTCCGCTCCGGCTATGAAATCGGCAAATCCGTGATAGAACGCAACAAACGGCCGCGGGCTATGTTTGTGTACAATGATCTCGCAGCGCTCGGCTTCCAACAAGCGCTTCTCGAGAATGGCCTGAGAGTGCCTGAGGACATCGCTATTGTCGGTTTCGACAACATAAAGCGTGGCCCCATCGCCGTTGTACCTTTGACCACCATTGCGCAACCCACCGACCAAATCGGCGCGCTTGCTTTTGATAAGCTAAGCATGATGATTCAGGGACAGTCCGTTGCATCCCGCTCCATTCTGGCGCCGAAACTCATCGTGCGGCGGTCGTGCGGCGGCCAGGCCGTGCAAAAACAAACTTTTGAAACCAACAAGGTTGCATGATTTATTTCGAAAACCTCAGGCTGAGAAAGGTATAACAGTTCAGACCGAGCGATTTTTTTGATGTATTGTTGTTCCACCGGTGAAGCCTTCACCTCTTTTTGACCTCAATCGGAGTGGACCGAAATGCGCAAGTCAATTTTTTCCACTGTGTTTATTTTGCTATTTAGTTCCCTGCTCTTTTCCTCAACCGGCAAGATCGTGGGTGTGGTTACCGAAGCCAACAGCGGCATTCCCTTGCCGGGCGCCAACGTAGCGATCAAAGGGACGGCTCTGGGTACGGCCACCAATTTAGAGGGGGAGTATACCATATCGCGTGTTCCGCCCGGATCCTATACCCTGATTGTGTCCTATATTGGCTACGAGAAAGCTGAAGTCTCTGTAAGGGTTGTGGCAGAGGAAGTAACGCGCCACAATTTTGAGCTGAAATCTGCGGTCGTCGAAGGCGAGGAAGTTGTGGTAACGGCTTTGCTGCAGGGCCAGGCTGGAGCGATCAACAAGCAGTTATCTTCAAATACCATTGTTAATGTGGTCTCGAAGGATAAAATCGAGGACCTGCCAGACCAGAACGCGGCTGAATCTCTGGGGCGACTGCCCGGCATTGCGATCCAGAGAGAAGCTGGCGAGGGCACCAAAGTCTCAGTCCGCGGGCTCTCACCGAGATTCAACTCCATCACCATCAACGGTGAGCGGATACCGGCAACAGGTACCTTCGAGTCCTCCGCAAGCGGTCGGGTGACAGATGACCGCTCTGTGGATTTGAGCATGATATCGTCTGATTTGCTCGAGGGCATCGAAGTATTCAAGGCATTGACGCCAGACAAAGATGCTGATGCCGTGGGCGGGACCATTAATTTTGTTCTCAGGAAAGCGCGGCCGGGTTTCAAAGGCAATGCTCGCTTTCAATATGGCTACAACGATCACGAAACCGATTTTGGCCAGTACAAAGGTACATTCAGCGCCAGCAACCGTTTCCTCAAGAATCAGCTTGGCGTGGTAGCCACCGGAAGCATACAAAGCGCCAACCGCAGCTCTGACTTGCTCGATGCCAGTTATACGTTCAAGCGCGAAATGCGCGAAGGCGAAGAACGAGCCCTGATCGGTGTGGCCAATCTCAATCTTGGCGACCGGCTGGAAACACGGGAACGCCTTGGCGCAAGTCTGACATTTGACTATGAGATCGGAGAGAACGGGTCCCTGTTGTTAAGCAGTTTCTGGGGTCGGACCGAGCGAGACGAGCTGCGCCGCAGGAAGAGATATCGTGTCGAGGCTGCCCGTACGGAGTATGATTTGCGAGATCGGGAGATCAATACGGTGTTGTTTACCAACTCGCTTAGCGGAGAGTACGACTTCGGCGCATTAAAGATGGACTGGCGTGGATCATTTTCCCGCACCAGGCAGGAGCTGCCATTCTCACATTTCGCCCGCTTTCGGGAGCTGGCGGCGTTCCGAGGCGATCTGGTTGAAGATCAGGGTCCGGAATTCATCCCTCTGGGCGCAAAAAACAATCTCGACGAAACCTTCTTCAAGGAAAGCGCTTTTGATTCTACCAGCGTCACGGATCGCGATCTTACTGCCCAGATCGATTTCAAAGTACCCTATTCTCTTGGCGACGATATTGTTGGCCATTTCAAGTTTGGCGGCAAGGTGCGTGACAAAGATAGAGACCGGGACAACCAGCGGTTCTGGACCTCTTTCTTTGGCATCAATGATCTTGCCGAGGAGCTGCCGGACGGCATGTTTGAGCTGACAGATGAACGAAAGATCGCCATGAGCAATTTTCTAAACCCGAACGCCAGTGTGGATGACTTTCTCGATGGACAATATGAATTCGGGCCTGTTCTGGACCTGCAGGCGGTGAACAATTTTGGCCGCCAGTTCAGAAACTATCAATTCAGCGGCGGCGGCAACCTCTTTGTGCGAGACCCACTCGTCGATCTGGACGATTATGAAGCCGGTGAGCAAGTGCTGGCGACTTATTTGTTAACAGAGCTAAATCTGGGCCGGCATCTCATGCTGCTGCCAGGTTTCAGAATCGAAAAGACAAGAACTGATTACCGAAGCATCTTTGGCGACCCCTCGACCAATGAAGATGGCCAAATTGTCGGGGCGCTTACGGATACCACTGGTGGCCAGGACTACACCGAGTTCTTACCCATGGCGCACCTGCGCGTGAAGCCCGCATCGTGGTTTGATCTCCGTTTTGCTGTAACGAGATCCATCTCGAGGCCGGACTATTTCAACCTGGTGCCATGGCAGCGCATCCTTGAAGCTGAGTTTACCATTGACCAGGGAAATCCGACTCTCGAGCACACAAAGGTGTGGAACTATGATGCATATTTGTCTTTCTACAGCCGGATGGGACTTTTTACCGTTGGCGCATTTTACAAAGAAGTTGAAGATATCGACTATCTCCGAACCACACGATTGACCGAAGGTGAATTCCGGGGCTTTCAACTGACTGAGCCAATAAACGCCGAGGGTCTTTCAAAAGTCAGGGGTATAGAACTCGATCTGCAAACCAACCTGTCATTGCTGCCCAGCCCATTCGATGGCATTGTGATAGGCGCCATCCTCTCTTTCATAGATTCTGAAACGTTTTTCCCGCTTTTTGAGATCGGGCCGAGAAGTCCGGACCCGCCCTTTGCACCAACCGTGATCGACACGGTGAGAGAGGGTCGCATGCCGGGTCAGGCTGACCGGATAGCCAATCTGGTGCTCGGATACGAAAAAGGCGGATTCACTGGCAGGGTCTCGATGACCTACCAGGGTGAGATTCTCGAGACCATTGGCACCCGCAGCGAACTGGACGGGTTTTCTGACGCTTTTGTGCGCTGGGACCTGGCATTACAGCAGGAGATATATGGCAGGTTTAGCCTGTTCCTGAATGCAAATAATGTGACCAACCGTGCCGAAGCTGAATTTCTGGGCATCCGTGCTTTCCCCACCAGAGATGAGTTCTTCGGCTGGACAGCCGATCTCGGAATGCGGTATAAGTTTTGATCGCGGCCTGCATGGTCAGGATATGAGCCTCGGAAAACGGTTGAAAGCATTTGGAGCAGCAACTGAAATCGTATTAAATAAATCGGGACCTAATAACAAACGAACGGAGGGTATACGTTATGCAGCAACGCTACTTGTATTCTTTAATCGGTGTTCTGGCCATGTTGCTCATTGGCCTGCACGCAACCTCTTCCTATGCCCAGAGGGTTGTGCAGGTGCCCCAGGGGGTAGGAACTCTGAATGAAGCCATCGACAGTGACACCACCAGTACGGGTGAACGAGTCGATCCGAACACCATCTATGAGGTCGAAAATGGCGGCCTTTATCTTTTGAATGGCTCGATCGAGCACCGTGGTTTTCACCTGCATATTCGTACGCCGGATATTGAAGGTGAAAAAGCACGATTGGTACCGGCAGTTGTTGAAGGCGGTGAATCTTCGCGAGCCTTTAGAGCCCGTGGCGATCTTACCATTGAGGGATTATTTGTGACTAACGAAGATGAGCTAGGCGGGGTCAACACACGCATTATCCGGATAAGCGCTGATAGCGTGACCATCACCCTCCGTAATTGCCATCTCGACAAAGACGGGCAGTCTGCATTCCGCTTTGACAACAACGGCATTAGCGTGTTCATGTACAACACCATCGTCAGCAACATTGCCGGCGACTATGACAATGGCCGCGGCTTTGATGATCGCGGCAACAACATCGAAGAGCTGGTGGTTGAAAACTGTACATTCTATAACATTTCCAGCCGTGTGCTGCGTGACGGCGGCGGTTTCATCAAGAACTTCGTGTTCAACCACAACACGGTTGTCAACACCGGCCGCCGGGTGGTGGATATCGGCGAAGCTGTTAATGTCGAGTTCACCAACAACCTGATGGTGCAGCATTCCATTCTTGGACAGGATACCTCGAGTACCTTCACAGTAGTGAATGTCGATTCCCTGACTTCCGAGTCTCTGGCGGGTTTGACCCAGACTGTTTTGATCAGCAATAACAACTTCTATCGGGATCCGGCTTATGATGCCGTGTACCCGGACTCTGCCGAAGCTGTGCCTTTATTCAACGAAACCGCTCAGGCTTTTATCGATGAAGCCGGAACCGGCAATACCGTGTACATGGAGGCCGTCGAGTTTGCAAACGGACCTGCCGTTCAGCCGGAACAGGTGCAGGACTTCTGGGACAGTGGTCAGAATAACACTATCGGCATTCCTTTTGATACCTCAGGAGAGCCGTTTGATTTCGAGTATCCGCAGACGGCAGCGGCCTTCACGCGCGGAACCGATGGCCTGCCTCTGGGCGACCTCAACTGGTTTGGCCTGGCAACCTCGGTTGAAGACCTGCCATCGAGCCCGGGACCCGAAACCTTCAGACTACTCAGCAACTATCCAAATCCATTCAACCCGGAAACCAACATCGTTTACAATTTGCCAAACAGAGCCACCGTCAGCCTGACGATCTTCAACACGCTTGGACAGAAGATTACAACTCTGATCGATGCGCAACAGTTGAATGCTGGCGAGCATGTCACACGGTGGGATGGACGGGATGATAGTGGGCGCGTCGCCCCCAGCGGCGTCTATTTCTACCGCCTGGAAGCTGGTGATTTTTCACAGACGAGTAAAATGCTGCTGTTGCGATAGTAGCATGTCTCCCGTTTTACCTGGAGCTAAAGTTTGATTCTTGCCGCCGTGGCCGGGCTGATGAAAAGCCCGGCCATTGGGGCAAGCTATGGATGAGTGAGCTTAAATTATGAATCTTTCGTTTTCAGGGGCGCTTTCTTTCATACTTCTTTTTGTTACTTTTTCTACAACCACGGCGCAACAAACGGCCGAGTTCGTTTTGTTCACACCTGACACGGAAGTAAATAAAAAACTTGCCGGTAGACCGATTTCCGACATCGATTATCTGATATATGCCGAGGGTCCAAGTGGTTTGACAATCGATCCGGTGCTGCCTGCAGATTGGACCTGGTTTGCCGGCAAGGGTATTACCAGTGCTGGCCGGCGTGTGGAATTCATCTTCAGCGATGGCCACGTGTACGCCACCAGCGTAGAAGTGTGCGCTTTTCGCAATCGCAAATATCCGGATATCATCACCGATGATATCACCGCCAATACCTTCACGATTGGCATGCGCAAATTCGATGAAACACTCATCTTTGTGGCAACGGAAGAAGCGAAGCAAGTCGATCTGCGCATCAACAAGCGTGTATTCGGCGTAGAAAAACGGCTGCAGTTTCATCTCGGCAACAATGAAAGCACGCTCATAAGAATTTTCCCGCACGATCCACCGTACAGGCCATAGGAGTGATCCGAGTCATGAGAATCAGATGTATCACGATTCACGCTGGCATGACTTTGTTGCTGGCGCTGCCGCTGCTTGCCGGCGGACCGCGCGAACGCCGCAATATCAACGATGGCTGGCTTTTTCACAAGGGCGAGAACGCCAACGGTTTTCAACAGTCGCTCGACTTGTCGGGATGGCACGAAGTCGCTTTGCCCCACACCTGGAATGTTCATGACTCCTTTGATCAGCGGGGCGTCGACGATGGGCTGGATATCACCTTGTCCTACTACCGCGGCCCATCCTGGTACCGCAAGACTGTGTTTCTCGAGCAGGAAGATAGCTCCCGGCGCATCCATCTGCAATTTGAAGGCGCCAACAAGGTGAGCGAGGTTTATGTCAATGAACAGCATGTCGGCACGCACACTGGCGGTTACACCGGCTTTGAATTTGATATCACACCGCAGGTGAAATTTGGTGCAGACAATCTCATCGCTGTGCGCGTCAACAACGCCTATCATTATGACATTCCGCCGCAGAGCGCCGACTATACCATGTACGGCGGCATCTATCGCGATGTCTGGCTGACAAAGACCGCGCCGGTGCATCTGACGCGGGTCTTGATTTCGACGCCCGAAGTGTCGGCAGAAAAAGCCAGCGTCAGGTTTGAAGTTTTTCTGAAAAACTCTGCTGTCTCTGATTTTGCAGGCTCAGTAGAGATCGCTGTGCTTGATCCTGAAGGTCAGACTGTTGCCACGATCAGGCGTAACGTTACCCTCGCAGCAAGTGCCGCGTACGATGTGTCGATAGAGAATCATGAAATCGCGCAACCCAAACTCTGGTCGCCCGATGCGCCGCATCTTTACACTGCCCGGGTTAACTTACTCGCCGGCGACCGGCTGCTCGATGCCATGACCGAGCGCTTCGGCTTGCGCTGGTTTCGCTTTGACGCAGATGAGGGCTTTTTCCTGAACGGATCGTACTTGCGATTGCAGGGTGTGAACCGGCATCAGGACCGCGCAGGTTACGGCAATGCGCTGTCCGACGAGCTGCATGTTGAGGACATGCTCCTGATCAAGAAAGTGGGCGCCAACTTTGTGCGCCTGGCGCACTATCCGCAGGACCCGGCCGTGCTCAACGCCTGCGACAGTCTCGGTCTGCTGGTCTGGGAAGAAATTCCCGTGGTGCGCTCAGTGGGCAAACAGAAATTTGCTGACAATGCCAAACAGATGTTGCGCGAGATGATCATACAGCATTACAACCATCCCAGCATCATCATCTGGGGTCTGATGAACGAGGTCATGCGCGACCAGCGGGACAAGGAGCTGCACTGGGCCGTCGATCTCTGCCGGGAGTTACATGCGCTGGCGAAAGCCCTGGACCCGGCGCGCTACACAGCGCAGGCACAATTCAAAGATCGTGGCACAGACGTGCTCACGATAACAGACATTATCGGCTTCAATAAATATTTCGGCTGGTATTCTGACGAGTTCAGCACCTTCGGTCAGCACATGGATGAGCAGAAGCAACTCTATCCTGACAAGATTTTCATCATCAGCGAGTATGGCGCTGGCAGCAAGCGCGGCTACCATATCGAAAAGCCCACCGCGCCAGATTTTTCCGAGAGCTGGCAGCTCGACTTACATCAGAGCTATTGGAAACAGATTACAGAACGAAAATTCATTGCCGGGTCAGCGATCTGGAACATGTTCGATTTTGCTTCGGACGAAAAGGGCGGTAATATCCCACACATCAACCAAAAAGGTTTGATGACGTTCGACCGGCAGCCAAAGGATGTGTTTTACTACTATCAGTGCCAGTGGAAAGATGAGCCGCTTGTTTATATCGTCTCGCACACCTGGCGTAAGCGGTCCGGCAAACCCGGAGAGAGCAAGCAAGTTGAGGTCCTGTCAAATTGTGAGCAAGTCGAGCTGTTTGTCAATGGCAAAAGCGCCGGCACAGAGTCGGCTGGTTCCTTTACCTGGGATGTAACCTTCAAGCAAGGTATAAACTATCTGAAAGCTGTTGGCAGGCAAGGTACAAACGTCGTTGAAGACGAGATTTCTTTGAGCAACATCTTTGAATAATGGAATGAGGTCATGCTATATCCACAAACCAACCGCTGCCGCACCGTACTGAGTCTGGACGGTGTCTGGCAGATAAAAGTAGACCGTGAAGAACAAGGGCAGCAGAAGCATTGGCCGAAAGGGTTCACGCCCGATGCCGTTGTCGGCGTCCCGGGTAGCTGGAACGAACAGCTCGCTGAGCTCGGCCTGATGAACTACACAGGTACCGTCTGGTATCAAACAAGCTTTCAATTCCCTCAGATTCTATCCGACAAAAAAATTGTGCTCAGATTTGGCTCCGTTGATTTCCATGCGCAGGTGTGGTTAAACGGCGAGGCAGTCGGCTCACACAGCGGCGGATTTCTGCCGTTCGAGTTCGATATCACCTCGCTGGTTCGCTATGAGCGCGAGAACCTGCTGGTTGTTGCTGTCAACAACAAGCTGTCGCACCAAACCATCCCACAAGGTCTGTCAGCGGAAGACCATGCAGCGTTTCATCGCGAACGGGAGCAGACTTTTCCACCGACGGTTTTTGATTTCCTTGCTTATGGCGGCATCCATCGGCCCGTTAAACTCATCGGGCTTGCCCCTCAGCATCTGCAAACCGTTGCGGTTGATACGCGAATAGATAACTCTGATGGCAAAGCCGGTTTCACAGCGGAATTTAGCAGTGCTACCCGGGACGGCGATTTGGTCAACATCTTGCTTCGTGACGGCAACACAACTGTTGCTCAGATGACCCAGGCTGCAAAAGCGCAACGCGTCAGCGGCGAGTTTGTGATCGAAAATTGCCGTTTCTGGAGTCCGGAGCAACCGCATCTTTATCGGCTGCAATTTGAGTTGCTGCGGGGCGATACGTTGTTGGATGAGTATTCTATCGAGTTCGGTGTGCGCGAAATAGCGCTTGACAAGGAGAATCTGTTGCTGAACGGCAAGCCGGTTTTTCTGCGAGGATTTGGCAAGCACGAAGATTTTGCCGTTATCGGCAAAGGTTATTGTGATGCGCTGCTGGTGAAAGATTTTCAACTGATGAAATGGATGGGCGCCAATTCCTTCCGAACCTCGCACTATCCGTACGCCGAAGAAGTGATGCGGCTCGCCGACAAGCTGGGATTTTTGGTAATCGATGAATGTCCGGCGGTGAGCTTGAATTTTAGACATGTGGACAATGATACTCTGGAAACGCATAAGCGCGCGTTGTCGCATTTGATCGCCCGGGACCGAAACCACGCCTGCGTCATTAGCTGGAGCATCGCGAACGAGCCCGGAATCTGGATGGAAGAAGAAGCGCGCAGCGACAAAGCTGAGGCCTATTGGCAGGAAATTTACAACCATGTCAGGGCGCTCGATGATTCGCGACCGATAACGCTGCCGACTTTTTCCAAGATCGGAGTGGAGGATCTCGGCAACAAGTATTGCGATTTCATTTCTATCAATAGAAATTGGGGCTGGTAC
>CAZVSL010000075.1:0-15421 GCA_964629935.1 uncultured Calditrichaceae bacterium
CAGTCGAACAGGAAGATGTCGAAATAGAATTCTCACACAGCTTACTCAGCAAAGCCTTGGGAAATAATCCGGATTGCTTGCGGATATTAAGAATCGCCTGCGAAGCGTCTGTTGGACCATCCAGAATTGTTGATCTGGAGTTTGTTAACAAAGACTACGCCTGGCTGGCTCAGTATCTACAACACTGTCCCACTGCCGTGCTGCATGCAGGGATCGCCAATGCGGAGGATGCCTCTTCCCGGAGAACAGCCAGCCTTGACGAAGCTCTGCTTACCCCTTTCCGCGCGCTTGCGTCTCTCGCCCTAAGCTGATATCCAAGTCAAAAATAGCGGCGATATAAACGATTTCGCACGAATATTAAAATGTCGTAACATCTTTTTTTTACTTGCATTTAGGATGATTTTAGTCTTAGTTTGCATGTCAATATTTTTGCAGTTGGGGAAACCAATTTTCATGGACTCGAAGTTGGAAAATCAGAATTTACAGGTAGCAGACAGGCCTCTCAGCAACCAACACTCAATACACCTTTCATTCTCTACGTTGTTTGAGCATCTTCCTTTTCCAGGTCTGGTTACAAATAGGAAAGGCAGAATCTTGGTTGCAAACCAGGCGTTTGAGACTCAGATCGGTGGCAATGCGGATGTGGCGAACACTGCGTTTCTGGTGCACTATGTGGCCGAGCAAGATCGGCGCTTGCTATTGGATGGGCTCGATTGCGTTTACGAACAGTCGGATTCTTTGTTATTGAGGGTCACGTATGCCACGAAGCAATCGCTGCGCACACACCTCATCCTGACGCCGCTGCCTGATTCCGAACAAGTGCTGGTGACGTTGCAGAAAGAAAGTAAAGGCTCCCCTGATGAATCTGAAGGAGAGCGCAGGTATGAGGAGTTGCAGAACCTGCTGTATGTGACCTGCCACAATCTGAAGTCTCCTGTCGTTTCTATTCAGGGATTCTGTAATCTAATCCTGGAGAGCCTGTCATCCGAAGATGACAATCTGCTGCATTATCTGGCGCGCATACAGAGAAACGCAGACCGCCTGGGTAAGATGGTGCAGGATATCCTGGATTTTTCAAAGTTGACTTGCCCCATCGAAAGCAAGCAGATCGTCTCGCTGCGTGACATTCTGGATAACATCCGCGCGGAGCATTACGTTGCGATCAAACAAAAAGCCATCGAGCTCAAACTCCCGCAGCAGTTGCCCGATCTATTTGGTGAGCCGGAGGGATTGCACACACTTTTTTCCAATCTGATTGATAATGCGATCAAATACACCGATAAGCGACGACCGTGTATTGAAATTGGATGGGAGGAAAAACCCCGCTTTCATGCTTTCTGGGTCAGGGACAACGGCGCCGGTGTGGACAAGAAATATCATGAGAGGCTATTTAATCTATTTGAAAGAGCCTCGGCGTCCGAGCAAATTGAAGGAACCGGTGTAGGGCTGGCGATTGTCAAACGCATCGTGGAAAGGCACAGCGGACGGATACGATTTGCTTCGGAGCCTGGAATTGGCTCAACAGTGTTTTTTACACTCCCCAAGCCGAAGGAAAAGCAGTATGGAACTGGGCAAAAAGATCTTGAAGAGAGATCAACAGAAGATTAAACAAAGCGATCTCAACCTCTACCTCAACATTATTGCCCACGAAATCCGCAACCCTTTGGTCTCCGTACAAGGGTATGCCTCTTTACTTCAGGACAAATTCGGCCGATATCTTCCTGAGGAGGGCATGGAGTATCTGCAACGCATCGTGGCGAATTTGAACCGCACGGAGATGCTTTTAGCAGATATCACCAGACTTGCCCGAATTTCAATCAATGAATCCGGATTCGTCTGTACTCATGCGCGCGATCTCATCGAGGCGGCGCTGGAATCGCATCTATTCCAGCTCAACAATCAAAACATCGAGCTCACGATTGCGCCCCGGTTGCCGACACTTTATTGTGACGCAAATTGTATGATCCTGGTATTTTCGAACCTCATCGGCAACGCAATTAAATATTCACGCGACGCAAGGGGCGGAAGAATTCATATCGGATATCTCGGTGATGAGATATTTCATAAATTCTTCGTCCAGGATAATGGCGTCGGATTTCGCCGGCGTGACAGCCATAGAGTATTTCGGGTCTTTGAGCGGTTGCGCAATAAGAAAAATGTGACAGGTACCGGGCTTGGACTTTCTATCGTCAAGCAGATTATTGAAGGTCACGGTGGAGAAATTTGGGTCGAATCGCGCAAGAACCGCGGGGCGACCTTTTACTTCACGCTTCCCAAGAATACGCCATAGCCTGATTAGAGATTTCAAGATGCAGGAAAGCAGGAAGGTAGTTGGAAGACAGCATGGATAGCTCGTTGCGAGTTTTGATAGTCGAAGACGATATCGATCAGGCAAGTTTGATTGCAGAAAGACTCAAGCATTTCAATTCAGGATTTATTATAGATACCGTCAGAGATGGCGCGCAATGTTTGGAGCAGCTTGCCAATAGGAGATACGAAGCAGTTATTCTCGAGCATGATCTGCCGCGGCACAACGCATTGGATGTGCTATCTGAGATAAACAAGGCGCACGTGGATACACCCGTGGTGGTCGTATCGAAGCAAGGCGCCGACGCAGTCGCCAGGGAAAGCTTGAAGAGAGGCGCCTGCAACCATGTTGTTAAGGACAGCAATTTTCTGATTGCGCTGCCGCAAGTTGTAGAAAAATCAATCGAGCAATTCAGACTAGCTGTCAAGCTGAAAGAATCTGAACTCAAGTATAAGATCATCTTCGAGAAATCCAATGACGCCATTGTTATTCTGAGCTCAAAGGATTTCAGGATTCTTGAGGCTAACCTCAGCGCCATTGAACTGTCCGGGTACACCGAAGATGAGCTGATTCTCAGAAAACTGTCTGAGTTATTCCCCCCTTACCAATACTCGCGCATCAGCCAGGTGCTGGAAGACACACAACGCGATGGCCGGTGCAAGAATGACACGCTGTCGATCGTTACCAGATTTGGCCAGGCCATCCCGGTTGAGCTGGACATGAGCATGATTCGATTTGGCGAGTCCCGCTGCGTGCTCTGCAATATTCGCAACATCGCCGAAAAAAAGGAATTGCAGACGTTGATTCTCAATAGTAAGCGCCGGCTGCAGAATACCTTTGACGGCATCACCGATATCATATTCGAGGTCGACAAAAAGGGCAGGCTTGTCATTGTGAACAAGCGATTTGCTGAGCTGTATGACAGCGAACCTAAAGACCTGATCAATGAACAGTACCATCGCCTGCTCTACAATTCAGAGGCGCCGGTTGAAGACTGTCCGGTTCAGGCAACCTTTCGCAGCGGTGAGCCCAGGTTCCTGGAGTATGCAATGGCTGATCGGCTCTATGACATCTGGACTTATCCGATCTTTTCCGTGAATGGCAGCCTCACCTCCGTTGCAGTTTACGCCAAGGATGTGACCGATAAAAAGAAATTCGAAAAGACGCTTATTCAATCTGAAAAACTGGCTACCATTGGTCTGCTGGCCTCCGGCATTGCACACGAGTTGCGCAATCCGCTCAACGTGATTGAAACCGCACGGTATTACATCGAAGAGTTTCTGGCGAAAAAAGATACCGAAGTCTGCGCCAAGCTCGATATCATCCACAAGAATGTCAAACGATCTTCGAAGATCATCAACAACCTGCTGGAGTTTTCGCGCCATTCGGAATACGAGCGCGAGCTTATCGATTTGCGCTCGCTCATCGAAAACACCGTCTCGCTCATTCAGAAAGAGCTGGATGCAAAGAATATCGAGTTCAAATTTCACTGCGGCGACCATACCACAACCTACTTCAGTATGGACTCCCTAAAACAAGTGCTGCTGAACTTGATTATCAATGCGATTCAGGCCATGCGCCGCGGCGGCAAATTGACGGTGTCTGTGGAGCAGGGCAAGAAAGATAGCGTCCAATTGAAGATTGCCGACACGGGCGTCGGCATTCCGAAGAAGAACCTACCACACATCTTTTCGCCTTTTTTTACCACCAAAGAGGTTGGAGAAGGCACGGGGCTTGGCCTCTATATTTCGCACATGATCATCACACGCGAGGGCGGCAACATCTCCGTTGACAGCCAGGAAAATGTAGGAACAACTTTTACGGTTACTTTACCGAAAGCGTAGATCATCGCTCACTGCTTTTCATTGACAAAGAAGGCCTTATTTTTTACATTTAGGCCGTTTTTGTTACAATGCTTTGAAAATTACCATAACGGTGAGGCTGTCTACGTGTCCCTGAAAGAGATTTGTAAACCCATAAAGAAAGATCTTGAAACTTATGAACAGGAGTTCAAGCTTCTCCTGAAATCGCACGTTTTTTTGATTGACAAGGTTGTACAATATATCATTGCCAACAAGGGCAAAAGGCTACGTCCCATCCTGGTCATTCTCACCAGCCGGCTGCATCATAGTAATGGCGCGGTTCTCGACCGGCGAAATCTGAAGGCTGCGGCCATTATGGAGCTGTTGCATACGGCAACGCTGGTTCACGACGATGTCATCGACAACTCTTTTCAACGGCGTGGTGTGCCTTCGATAAATTCCATCTGGAAGAACAAAGTCTCGGTGCTGATGGGCGACTACTTGTTTTCCAAAGCGTTGCTGGCAATGCTTAGCCTGAAGAGTATGCGCGCATACGAAATCATCTCGCAGACTGCTGAACGGATGGCGCAGGGCGAGCTGCTTGGCGTGGAGCGGAGCAAAGACTATTGGCTGGAGGAAGAGGTCTATTTCCGCCTGATCGCTGATAAGACAGCTTCGCTTCTCGCTGCTGCCTGTCAACTTGGTGCAGTCTCGGCCAGCGAAGATGATGCAGACCTTGCCGCCATGAGATCGTTCGGCGAGAATCTTGGCATCGCTTTCCAGATTCGGGATGATCTTCTGGATATCCTGGGCAAGGAGAAAAAGACCGGCAAGCCCCTGGGTAATGATATCCGGGACAACAAAGTGACGCTGCCGCTCATCCATGCCCTGCGAAGCGCTCGCAAGTCTGATGCCCGTCGTGTCATTCGAATGATAAAGGGCTCGCCCGGCAGGCAGGAGATCAGAGAGATTGTCGATTTTGTCGAATATCACGGAGGAATAGAGTACGCCATGAAACGGGCGAATGAGTATGTTGAGTTAGCCAACAAATCTTTGCAGCGCTACCCTGATTCTCCCTATAAAGCCTCTCTACAGAAACTGGTTTCCTTTATTACCACACGCGAGAGCTAAACGGTGCGTTTGTTTCTGCTGCAACTGGGGTTTATGGTTTGGGTTTTCAGTGCAGGTTGCCGCGGTTCTGAGGTTCAGGTCTTTACGCAAACACGGGTTTTGATGGGCACGGCTGTAACCATATCGGTTTATGCCGCGGATGAGCCTGCCGGCTGGCGCGCAGCAGTGGCGCGGGCGTTTGCTGAAATCGCGCGCCTCGAAAGCGTGACAACCTCATACAATGATTCAAGTGATATTGGTCAAATCAACCTCAATGCAGGTAAACATAAAGTTGGAGCTTGTGGTGACGTAGTGGAACTTCTGGAGCAAGCCTATGAGATTTCTAAGCTTAGCAACGGCGCTTTCGATGTCACGATTCTTCCGCTGCTCAGGCTGTGGCGTTTCCGCACAGATAATCCGCATGTTCCGGATTCAACTGAAATAAAAAAAACGCTGAAATTGGTTGATTATCGAGGCGTTTCAGTCGATTCTATGAAGATAGGACTCGTGTCACCCGGGATGGGTGTGGATTTGGGCGGCATCGCAAAAGGCTATGCTGTTGACCGCGCGGTTGAGGTACTGCTGCAAGCCGGCTTGACTGATCTTATGGTCGAAGCTGGCGGAGACTTACGAGCTGTAGCCGGTGACGCGACAACGGGCTTGCGCAAGATTTGGATCCGCGATCCGCGAAATCGCGATGCGCTGTTTGGCTATGTCCGCATGGATGCAGGAGCGGTCGCAACCTCCGGAGACTACGAGCATTTTTTTGAAACAGGAGGACAGCGGTATCATCACATTCTGGATCCGGCGGATGGGTACCCTGCGAGACTTGCCGTCAGCGTGACGATATTTGCGGCGTCAACGGCCCGCGCTGATGCGCTCTCTACGGCAGTCTTCGTGTTGGGGCCGGAACAAGGCATGGCGCTCATCGAAAAGATGCCGGGCGTCGAAGGACTGATTATTTACCCGGACAGTGAATCTGCCACAAATCTGAGCTGGAAAGCCTCGAGACAATTGACGCCAAAATTAGTTGTCGTGAACGATTAAACCGAGAAAAAGGAACCGATGCCGAGAACGTTAGTCACGGGGGGAGCAGGATTTTTGGGGTCTCATTTTTGCGAATATCTGTTGAACAAGGGTCACGAAGTC
Source organism: uncultured Calditrichaceae bacterium (assembly GCA_964629935.1). Classification (GTDB taxonomy): domain Bacteria; phylum Zhuqueibacterota; class Zhuqueibacteria; order Oceanimicrobiales; family Oceanimicrobiaceae; genus CAZVSL01. The sequence continues at coordinate 6,370 of CAZVSL010000075.1, forward strand.
ATTGCGATGGACAATCTTCTGACCGGCAATGTAGCAAACATAGAACATCTCCAGACTGAGCAGTTTAAATTCATCAAGCATGATGTCACCGAATACATCTATTGCGCCGGCCCGGTGGATTTTGTCATTCACTTTGCCTCTCCGGCAAGCCCCAAAGACTATATGGAGCTGCCGATTCAGACTCTGAAGGTAGGTGCACTCGGGACTCATAAGGCGCTCGGTCTGGCCAAGGAAAAAAGAGCAGCATTCTTGCTGGCATCCACCTCCGAAGTTTATGGCGATCCTCAGGTCCACCCGCAGCGCGAGGACTACTGGGGCCACGTGAACCCGGTCGGGCCGCGCGGTGTCTATGATGAAGCCAAGCGATTTGCTGAAGCCATAACCATGGCCTATCATCGGTTTCATGGTTTGAATACGAAAATCGTTCGTATTTTCAATACTTATGGCCCGCGCATGCGACCGCATGACGGCCGCGCCATTCCTTCATTTATTCCGCAAGCCATTCGCAACGAGCCACTCACTATCTTTGGCGATGGCTCCCAAACCCGCAGTTTTTGCTATGTTGATGACCTGATCGAAGGGTTCGACCGTCTGTTGCAAGCAGACTATCATGAGCCTATCAACCTGGGCAATCCCAAGGAGATGACGATCACGGAGCTGGCCGAAGCCATTATTCGGGAAACCGGTAGCAAGAGTAAGATCGAATTTCAACCATTGCCCGAGGATGATCCGAAAGTGCGTCAGCCCGATATCAGCAAGGCAAAAGCTATACTTGGCTGGGAGCCTAAAGTTTGCCTCGAAGAGGGGCTCAAACGGACTATTCCGTGGTTCCGCAAGCAGATGCAATAACATACCCGATGTGCCAGGAGCATAACTCAACCTTCCGCAGGAATTAATGCATTGACTTTCATGCAAATTTTTCTTCATTATAGGCTTGTAGCGGGGTCACATTAAAGAGGAAAACGGCTTTCTTGGAATCTAAACATCTGGCAGAGAGAATTGCTGAGCTTTCGCTTGAGAAGAAAGCAGCAAACGTTGTCATTATGGATTTGCAAGCACTCACCTCGATGACGGATTTCTTTGTCATCTGTACCGGCGAAAGCAATACCCAGGTCAAAGCCATCAGCGACCATATTGTCGACAAGCTGAAGAAAGATAAAAACCGGCCGTTGCACGTGGAAGGCTTGTCCAATCAGGAGTGGGTGCTGCTTGACTATATCGATGTAGTTGCTCACATTTTTCAACCACAAAAGCGTGAATTCTATGGCCTCGAACGGCTGTGGGGCGATGCTGAAATCATCGAAGTGAAAGAAGACGAGTAGATGAACGCCGAAGATTATCTCAAGGAGATACTTACAGCCGCGCTTGAGGAAAAAGGCTTTGCGCACGAGTCCGAGATAGATGTGATTCTGGAGCGCCCCAAGATTGCCGAACACGGCGATCTTGCCACCAATGTTGCCATGCTGCTGGCTTCGAAACTGCGGCGCAATCCCAGAGAAATCGCCCATGAAATTGTGAAGACGTTGCGTCTGGATCCGGAGGTGGTCTCGGAAGTGGCGGTGGCCGGCGCGGGTTTCATCAATTTTCGTTTTGGTGCTGGCTACTATCACGATGCGTTGCGCTCGGTGGTTGAGCAGGGAGAATCATACGGCCGCTGCGATTGGGGTAAGAAGCAGCGCGTGCAGATTGAATTTGTAAGCGCAAATCCAACCGGACCGTTGAATGTTGTGAGCGCGCGAGCCGCCACAGTCGGTGACGTTCTGGCAAATGTATTTCAGGCGGTTGGCTTCGAGGTTGCGCGCGAGTATTATGTCAATGATGCTGGCCGTCAGGTGCGGTTGCTCGGTCAATCCGTCAGCTCACGCTATATGGAGCTACTGGGCAAGCCGGAGCCATTTCCGGAAGAGGGCTATCACGGCGAGTACATTCGGGACCTTGCACAGGAGATTCTCGATCAGCATGGAGATAAATTCGCTGCGCTTGCCACAGAAAAGAGATGGCAAGAGCTGTCAGAACGCGCCCTCGAAGCCATTCTCGCATCTCAAAAAGCTGTACTCGATGCCTATGGCTTGACCTTTGATAACTGGTTCCGTGAAAGCAGCTTGCGGGCAGAGCATGCCCATTTTAAGGTGCTTGAAACGCTGAGTGAAAAGGGATTTGTCTATGAAAAAGATGGCGCAAAATGGTTTAAATCGTCGCAATTTGGAGATGAGAAAGACCGTGTGCTGGTGACCAGTGATGGTGAGCCGACATATTTCCTGGTCGATATTGCTTATCACGCCAACAAATATGAACGCGGCTTCAGCCAGCTTTATGACCTGTGGGGTCCGGACCACCACGGCTACATTGACCGCATGAAAGCAGCGCTGCTGGCTCTCGGCTATCCCGAAGGCAGTTTTGAAGTCAATATCATCCAACAGGTCAATTTGCTGCAAGACGGTCAGATAGTCAAGATGTCCAAGCGCGCCGGCAAGATCATCGAGATGAAGGAGCTGCTGGAGGAAGTTGGTGTGGACGTGGCGCGCTACTTCTTTGTCGCCCGCCGCAACCAGAGCCCACTCGATTTCGATATGGACCTGGCAAAAAACACAACCGAAGAGAACCCGGTTTTTTACGTGCAATATGCACATGCCCGTATTTGCAATATCATCAAACATGCAGAGGCGCAAGGTGTAAGTTTGCAGGCCGTAGCGCAGCTCGAGCTTCTCGATAAAGAAGAGGAATTGGAGCTGGTCAAGAAATTTCTCGAGTTCCCTGATGTGATCTCAAAAGCTGCCAAGTATCTTGAACCGCACCGATTGCCAAACTACTTACAAGAGCTCGCCGCCGTCTTTCATCGTTTTTATCATCACCACAAGGTTGTCACGGAAGAAACAGAGCTGACTCAGGCACGCTTGTTTCTCGTACAGGGCGCCCGAATCGTGATCGCAAATGCGTTGCGCTTGCTGGGTGTCTCCGCACCTGAACGTATGTAGTAGTCGAATATCAAATCAATTTAGGGACGAATTAAAGAGAGCGACCAACTATGAGCATTCTCGTCGTAGGTTCAGTAGCATTAGATAATGTCAAAACCCCGTATGGCGAAGTCGAGGGCTCCCTCGGCGGCGCTGCTGTCTATTTTGGCGCAGCAGCCTCTTACTTTGCGCCCGTCAACCTGGTAGGCGTGGTTGGCGAGGATTTCGATCTCCGGCTTCTCGATTTTATGAAAACCCGTAATGTCGACTTGAGAGGATTGGAGGTCAAACCCGGCAAGACATTTAGCTGGGGCGGCGTCTACATGGATGACCTGAATTCCAGAAAGACAACCTTTACCCATCTCAACGTGTTCGAGGATTTTCGTCCGGTTATACCCGATGCCTACAAGGACAGCAAGTATATCTTCCTGGCCAACATTGCACCCGAGCTGCAGCGTGATATTTTAAATCAGGTTCACGCCCCGGAGCTTATCGCACTCGATACCATGAACTATTGGATCGAAGGCAGCCTGCCGGCGCTCCGCGAGCTGCTCAAAAAAATCAACATCTTGATCATCAATGATCAGGAGGCGCGTCAGCTTTCCGGTGAAGTCAATCTGGTCAAAGCCTGCCGGGCGATTCATAAGATGGGGCCGCGCGTGCTTATCATAAAGAAGGGCGAGCACGGCGCCTTCATGGTCGGTGAAGACTTTTCGTTTTTCTCGACCCCGGCATTCCCGCTGGAAATCATTGAAGACCCGACCGGCGCCGGAGATTCGTTTGCCGGCGGCTTCATGGGTTATCTCGCCCGTGTCGGTAAGTTAGACGGCGAGCATTACCGGCAAGCATTGGTTTACGGCAGTACGATGGCCTCGTTCTGTGTCGAGCGCTTCAGTACAAAAAAGCTCGAAAATCTAACCGCCGAAGAAATCCGCGACCGCTATCACGCTTTCTGGAATATGACGTACTTTGACCATAAGACCGGGTCGCTATAAACCTTGGGATCAATTCTAGTGGACGTTATTACAGATTCTTTTGAAATCAGCACCCGCGGCCATACCCACATTCTCGACATAACCGAGCAAGTTTCGGGTATACTTCGTCGCGCCGGCCTGAGCGAAGGTCAGCTTACCGTATTTGTGGCGGGCTCGACTGCGGGCATCACCTCAATCGAGTATGAGCCGGGATTGCTGAAGGATCTGCCCGAAGCATTCGAGAAGTTCGCTCCGACAGGCGTGACCTACCATCATGATGCAACCTGGGGCGACGGCAACGGTTATGCCCACGTACGGGCCGCCATGCTGGGGCCGGCCTTCACCGCGCCATTCCAGGGAGGCAAGCTCATTCTGGGAACGTGGCAGCAGATCGTGCTCATCGATTTTGACAACCGGTCGCGCAACCGGCGTATCGTCGTGCAGATGTTGGGTAAGTAGGCGACATTGGAGATTGCGATTTATTGTTGTTTGGTCTTTTCCCACTCGCCACTGACCACTCCCCCATAATACGGCTGCTCACAGCACGGCAGCCCGTCACACCAGTTTAAAAACCGCAATGAAGGTTACATCAAGATCACCTGCTTGAACAAAACTTAATTAGGACTATTTCGTGCCGATTCCTACCTTTGGACACAAGGAATGTACCTCTATTGACGCCAAAACTCACAGGAGGAGAAATGGCACGTTTCGGATTTCAAATTGCATCTGCGCTTTTCGTGACCCTTTTGCTAAGCGCCACTGCAAGCGCTCAGTTCTCTGTGGTCGCAAGCAATCCCCAGGATGGTGAAACAAGCGTTCCCACCACCGTGGACTTTCAGCTTACCTTCAGTGCACCGCTTGACACCAGCGCCCGCTTTGACGAGGAAGATGACTTCTTTCTTGCCATCGAGCTCTTTCCTGAAGACACGACGGCTGAGCCGGATTTGCAGCTCAGCGAGGACTTGACGACATTCACAGCATCCGGAATTCAACTGCAAAGCGATACCCGCTATATCGTTCTGCTTACGGGCGCCCGCAGCCAGGCTGGCGAATTTCTGGATCGACCTTATGTCGTGACCTTTACCACGGCTACGAGCTTGCCCGCCGGTTCGGTAGCAGGTGAGGTTACTTTTCCGGACGGCGACCCTGCCGGCGCTGTGTTGGCCCTGTTTGGCGAAAGTCTTTTCGACGACGATATCGTGTCCATGACCGTCGCGAATTCGCCTTACACCATGAACTATGTTCCGGATGGCCAATATACCCTGCTTGCGGTTCAGGATACGGATGGCGACGGTGAGCTAGAGTTTCAACCTGGCGATGCCTTTGGCCTTTATGATCCCGATGGCAATGGACGTGCTGATGAAATCGTGGTGAGCGCTGGCGCGGCCTTGTCCGGCATTGATATCGAGCTGGCGTTACCCGAAGCTGTGACTGCAAGAGCGAACTTTACGAATGTTGAGGCAGCGGCAGAAGCGTGGGCCGCCGATGCCGCGCTGGTTGCCATTGAGTCCAGTGAGCTCGATGCCGCGGGCCAAACGGCCGGTTGGAGCTACCTTTTCTTTTCCGAAGCTGAAGTTGAATTCCGGGGCTTCTTTGTTATTAGCAATGCAATAGTCGATGCGCCAGTGGATTCTTTGTTTCTGCCTGATACGACGGGCTTGCCGGCCGAGTGGATCGACAGCGACAGCGCCGCTGCTGTCGCCGAAGCAAACGGCGGCAGTGATTTTCGCACCGAATTTTCGGATGCCGAGGTCTACGGCGTTCTGCATTCGTTTTCAGGTTTTGAGGGACCGCCACCGCCGGACGATGGCGGCGACAAGAGCGCATTTCCACTGAGACACTTTGCTCAACTTCACGAATCCGCTTTTGCACCGAGCCAGAATCAGGATGAGCCGGAGGCCGTCTGGTTCTTTAACTATTTCTCTGAAGCAGAAGAACAGTTCTTCGATGTTGCCATTGATGCTTTGACCGGCGAGGTTCTATTCAGCTCAGCGCCAAATACCGCGCGCGAGCGGCTTGACGGCGCCGACAATGTTGCCTCGGCCTGGGCGGAGGACGCTCTACTCTTTGAGCTTGGAACCCATGGCATCACGCCTGACGGTTTGGCGCAGGAGTGGTGGTTCCAGTACTATTCGCCCTCAGTAGACTCTATCCTGCGTGTTCAGACATTTGGCGGCGGCTCTGACAGTGAAGTCTCGCCTGCGGATCAGATGCATTCTTATGAACCGCTGCCTGAAAGCTGGATCGACAGTCCGCAAGCGGCCGCAGTTGCTGAGGCCAACAGCGAGGACTTCCGTAACCGTTTCCCGCAGGTATGGGTGGATGCGATCTTGAAGAGCAACCACGATGATGATGGTCAGGCTGTCTGGTGGTTTGAATACAATGCGCACGACCACAACGAGCATTTGCGCGTTGGCGTGGATGCCGTGACCGGCGAAGTGCTGGAAGTTTCCGGTCCGCTGCAGTTGATTGCCTCATGGCCGGCTCACGGTGAAACCAGCGTACCGGTCGTTGCTGATTTTGAGCTAACGTTTTCCGAACCTTTGGATACACTATCTTACTTCCACGACCGCGGTTTCCTGGAGATTGATTTTTTCCCGCAGGATTCCATCGGTGAGCCGGATAGCATAACCGTGAGCCAGGACCTGATGACGGTGACCGCTCATAACATCCCCCTTGCGGAAGATACAAAATACACCGCTATCCTGACTGGGGCGCATGGCATAAACGGGCAATTCCTGGACCGCGCCTATGTCATCACATTCACAACTGCGGAGTCGCTTCCGAGCGGCGCCGTTGCCGGCGAGGTGAGCACGTTTGCAGGCGATGGTTCCGGCGCCATGGTGGCTTTGCTGCGCAAAAACGAACTGTACGATGAAATTGCCGGCATCACAGTGGCGAATTCACCCTATGTCGTCGATTTCGTTGACGATGGTACGTATCTGCCGCTTGCATTTCAGGGCGGCCGCCATGGCATCGATTTTGGATTTTATGATCCGGACAACAACGGCACGCCCGACACCGTGGTGGTTGCAAATGGCGATTCTGTATCCGGAGTTGATCTCGACTTTGTGGAGCTGCCCTCTGTTACAGCACGCGCCCGGCTTGACGACATCGAAACTGCTGTTGCTGATTGGGCCGAGGATGCAGAGCTGGTTGGCGTTGTCACCGAATACCTCGACGCTGAAGGCGGCGCACCACACTGGGCTTACATATTCCGGTCAGAGTCCCGCGACGAATTCAGCGCCTTCTTCCTGTTGGGTGATTTTGTGTTACCAGCAGATTTGAGACAAGGTCCCGTGGATTTGCTGGGATTGCCGGATAACTGGATCGATAGCGACAGCGCCGCCGCAGTTGCCGAACAAAACGGCGGGGCTGATTTCCGTGGCAGTTACGAGGACGTGAATGTCATGGCTTTTTTGGGTACGCCGATGGGCGGGGAAATAGAGCTCGCCAGACCGGAGCTGAATTTCAATGGCCTGCGTCTCACAGGCGATCGCGAGTTGAAGGCGAGCACGAATCTGCAGGCTCCCGAATCGGCACAGAGCGCCGTCTGGTGGTTTTCTTACCATACTTTCAACGAGTTCCTCGACATAGCCGTAGATGCTGTGACCGGCGAAGTGCTTCTGGTCTCGCGGCCGGAAACTGCCTTCGAACGACTACAGGTAGCGAGCGAACCGGCAAATAGCTGGGCGACGGATGCTCAGCTCGTGAATGTCGGCACACATCATATTTCACCCGATGGCCGTTCGCTGGACTGGCGCTATGCTTACTACTCTGCCACCTCGGATTCAGTGATGGTGGTCGAAACTTATCCCGGCGGCTTCCATGCTGAGGTAACAAGCAGTGACAACGTGCTATCTACCGAGCCGCTGCCGCAAGAGTGGAAAGATAGCCAGGAGGCCGCGGCGCTCGCCGAGTCCGAAAGCCATAATTTCCGTTTCGAGCATCCGGACGCCTTCGTGGAGGCAGCCCTATCTCACGGTTTGTTGGAAGGGCACGGCGCACTGTGGCTATTCAGGTATATTTCGATGGTCAGTGCAGACACCCTGCATGTCGGAATTGACGCCGTCACAGGTGAGGTCGTAACGACTGTCTCGGACCAGGCAGCACGAGCGCCGCAGACATTCGCGCTTGAGCAAAATTATCCCAATCCGTTCAATCCGCAAACCATCATCCGATACCACCTCGCTCAGGATACCGAAGTCGAGCTGGCGATTTTTAACGTGCTTGGCCAGAAGGTGCGGGTTCTGATCATGCAACGGCAGCCGGCGGGCGCATACCAGGCAACCTGGGATGGCAGAAATGAGTCTGGCCGGCTGATGCCGAGCGGCCTGTACATATACCGTTTGCAAACTGACCAATTTGTGAAAACGAAACGGATGCTGTATTTGAAATAGTCAGCCCCGCTATAGTTGAATCAGGTTAGACCCTCCTTCAGAAGCCCGCGCCGTTTATTCTGGCGTGGGCTTCTGCAATATTTTGCTCGCGCTTAAATATCGGGACCTTCCGATATGGCAACGCCGCACATTCTGTTAGCCCGAATTATTCATAAATTGAGAAAACAAGCAAGAATGTCAGAATCATTGTTGTCACTCCCCGAGAACAGCTCTGGGCAGGCAAGAAGCGTCCCGTGGCAGGGGCTAAGCCTTTATTTTCTAACAAGATTCCTCCTGAGCGTCTGACGCGTCTGTTTGGGCTAAAGTTTGGGCCTGGTTGCTTGTTTCTGATTTCGTTGCTATATTGACATTTACGCAACGACGCGGTTAAAGAGATTTATTTGCGGCCTTTTTATGATCAAAATCAAGAATCTACATATTCAGTATCAGGGCCCCGCCGGGGGGGAAATCATTCCGGTTTTGGATGGCCTGGATTTGACCATCGCTGCCGGCGAGGCCGTGGCTCTTATGGGACCCAATGGTTCCGGCAAAACAACTCTCGCCCGCTGCCTCAACGGCCTGGTTCTGCCGGCGCAAGGCGAGGTGCTCGTCGACGGCATGAGCACCAAAGATGCGCAGCATCTCCGTGAAATCCGCAAGCGCGTCGGCCTGGTGTTTCAGAATCCCGAAAATCAAATCGTTTCCGCAACCGTGGAGCGCGAGGTGGCGTTTGGCCTGGAAAACC
>CAZVSL010000076.1:0-5903 GCA_964629935.1 uncultured Calditrichaceae bacterium
ATCATAGTGAATTACCGTCTCGGGATTGAAAGGATTGGGATAGTTCTGGTGCAAAGCGAATTTGCCTGGCAGTTCCGCGGTGAGGTCGTCAATGCTGGTGACCAGCGTGGTTTCGGTGACGTCCAGTGTTATGGGGTTACCTTCCGGATCATTGGCTGTCACATTTTGCAGCGCGAAATGGGTTGTGTCCTCGCCGACCACGGCGCTGGCAGACATGGTCGCCAGCACGCGGGCCACCATGCCGGAGCCACTAACGCCGCCCTGACCGGCCTTGCGCGTGATACCCAGACTTAGCGTTCCGGTCGTGTTGTCGATGTTCGGCAGGAAGATGACGTCACTTCCCAGCAAGTTGTTGTCGCCAACTTCTGCATCATTCACTGTCACATAATTTGTCGGCGAAAAGACCATCTCAAAAGAGACGCCGAACAAATTGCTGACATCGCTGGCAAATACCTCAATGGTGAAATCCTCCCCTGGATTGGCATCCCCCACGATCGCCAAACCAAGCGTACCGTTCTGACTGAGCAACTCCTGACCAGAAGCCGCTGTCTTTGCCGAGAGCTGAACTGGCGCTGGCGCCGTATGGGTTTTGCTGAAATTCAGTCCAATCGGCAAAACATCCGCTTGATTGGTCTCGCCATTACCGTCTGCGTCTACATAGGTAGCTTGCTGCGGATTCCATGGCGTGGCTGCCTGCCCGGTCCAGGTAAGAGAAGCATTCGCACGCGACGGACCCGTGCGGCCGAAATGGAGACCGATCGGCAAAACGTCGGCTTGATCGACCACGCCGTCGTTGTCCGTATCTCCCGGCCAGACGATCAAACCGCTCGTGAGGGTCGTCGTGCTGCTCAAAGGCTGCAATACGATTGCCGCGCCATTCGGATCGTTGGCTTGTACGTTGGCGATGGTGAAATCAACCTGTTCATTCTGGGTCAGATTTTGGCTTACTTCAAAAGCGACGCGCACGATGTTACCGCTGCCGCTGACGCCGCTTTCGCCTGATTTGCGCGAAATGCCAACCCCGACTTCACCAGCCGCGTTATCGACCACATCGAGAAAAACGGGATCGCTGCCGATGAACGATTCCGGCGAGACATCAACGGCATCGATGTGCGTCGGATCGAACCGAAGGTCAAAGCTGACGCCAAAGAAATTATTGACATCGCTGACCTCCACAAAGACCTCGAATTGATTATTTGCCGTCCCGGTAACCGAGGCCGGACTCAGCGGGCGGATCGCACTGGTGGTCTGGCCGGGATTGACCACAGCAGATACATTGCTCTCACGCGAGAACTGGCCGGCCTGCGGTGCGACGCCCGTGGCGATGACGTTAAATTCGTAACTACCATCATTGAAAGTGTCCGTAAAGGAATTGCAATAGACGCCGTCATTGGCTGCGCCGTCGCCATGTGAGCCATCATCGAACAGGGTAATAACCTGCGTTACACTTTCGATGGCAGGACGGGATACCGCCCCTGAGGATTCCGGTTTATCTAACTCTGATCGGTTTGCTTCGCGGTAGGCGGCCACGCTGCTGCCCGGCAAAGTGACATCCGCCCTCACTGTTGCACCCGTAACCGGCGAGCCGGCTTCTTGTAATGTAGCGCAGACGAGGATAGGCTCGCCAGCGTTGTACTGGTTTTTGTCCAGTGTGGCTTGCAGGGTCAAATCTGACACGCCCTGTACAAGGGTAAAATAACCAACCGAAGAGCTTAAAGATACACCGTTAATGCGAAGCGTCCAGAGGCCCGGCTGTGGTTGCGAGACACTGTATGAGGCAGAAGTCTGCGTTTCGAAGTAGCCGATATCTGCGTCGCCGCCGGCAACCTGTGGATTGATGACCTGTCCGTTCGGAGTGACCAGCTCGAAATCCAGATCTCCGGAAGGAAAAGTCAAGATAAAGGAAACGCAGGGAGAAAGCGCGTCGATCCTGACGTTGTGGGTCAGAACCTGGCCCTGAGATATCTGGCCGGATGCCGTTGTGAATATTTGCTGCCCGGTGATTTGCCCCTGAATGCGAAGGTAGATTTCCTGGAGCTCGGCCGCCGTTGGCACAAAGCTATAGGTGCCGCCAGTCGCAGTGGCGATAGAGCTCATGAGATTCGGATTTACATCGAAGCCCAGTCCAATCGTATAGATATCGGTCTCCGCAGGAATCGTTGGCAGAACTTCGTTAACGAGGGGCGATGTGTTTTCCCGCCCGTCGCTCAACAGCAGCATAGCGTTGGGATTGTCCGGCTGACCTTTGTTCAGCTCGTTTTGTCCGACCTGCATGCCGCCGCCGATGGAGGTGCTTCCGTTTGCAAAAAGACTGTTGACCGCGTTCCTGGCTGCGTTTCTGGTCTGCTCGCCAACAATTTGCGTCAACGGAAAATCAACAGAGGTATTGCCCGCATAGCTGACCACTGCCAGATTGTCCCCTACCTGTGTAAAACCGATAAACGTATTGGCGGCGATCTTCGCACTTCCAAGCTTGTCATCGCTGCTCATGCTGCCGGAACGATCTATGACAAGTGCGATGTCCACGGCATCGACAGCGCAGCCACCACTCTGGCTGCCACAGCTCACGGTGAACTGTGGCCCAAGCGCTGCATCGTTGTCGCTCTCAGAACTCTCGTTCACCTGATTCAGATAGTCGCAGATCAGCCCAACGAAATAGCTGTTCCCCGGCGTGATGGGCGGCGAGCCGCTGGTGGTATTCAGGTCGACAGCAATGCCTTCGGTGCTGCCTGCGCCTGCGGCCAAACTACTCACCGGATCATCGCCGATTCTGGAATCCGAAGCTGTTATCTGGTTATCTGAAGAGAGATAGTAACCCAGCGTCGAAGCAGCAGCTTGCGCCGACCCGCTGTTCACGACCCGTGCATTGATATTAAGCAGGCAAGTATTAGCATTAAAAGTGGCGCTGCTGTTGTTGCTGTCGATCACCAGGTTCGGCAGGCCACCGCTGCCGCATTCCCCGGTGTCGATAGTGCCATTGCTAACAACTCGGTTATCGTTTTCGTCAGCCTCCAGGATTTCGTCCATGTAATCAACGATCCAGCCTATGTAATATGTGTTTCCCAGCACAAAGGGCGGCGAACCAGTTACAGAACTCAAGTCTGCAGAGAACGAGTGGTCGAACTCTTCACCTGATGACAACTGCGGAATGCGTTCCCTGCCGATGCGTGAATCGCTGGTAACGATATTCTCGTTATCTGACAGGTAATAACCCAGCCAGGCTCTTTCCGAATCCACATCGCCGGTGTTGACAACGCGTGTGTTCAGGCTCAAAACGCAAGTCGTAGTGTTGAAATTCCATGTCGTGTTATTGAGGTCGAAGGTGAGATTGGGTGCGCTGTCCGAGCACAATAAGTTGATAGTCGAGGTGCTAACCGCCGCATTATCGTTTTCATTTGACTCCGCCAACTGATTGAGCGGATCGAGAAACAACCCGACATACCAGGTGCCGGAGGCGCTGCAGCTTACATTGCACAGCACGCGAGAAAAACGCTCATCCTGGAAAGCGCCCGGCGCCAGCGGCGGCACCTGATCGTTGCCGATGGCGCAATCATCGCTAAGAGGCACGATGTTCTGATCCGACGATAAATAATAAGTTAGCTCCACGTTGCTTATAGTTGCTGACGTGCCTGTATTGACAACCCGTGTGTTCATGGTTATGATCTTGGTGCCGGGGTCATATTCGAAGGTGCTCTGGTTCAGGTCAAAAGTCAGATTCGGTACCGTTAAACCGATATCACTTTGTTCCGCTTCGCTCGGCAGGACAAAACTGCCCTGATGAACAGGTCTGTCAATATTGGCCGGTTGCCCAGCAGATATTGAAGCTGAGCCAGATTTCACCTCCTGCTCTGTTGTAACCGGTAATACTGAGACATTGCCGTGATCGTCTACGGTTAGCTTAAGAATGGCATGACCTTGCTGAGCAAGAACTTGGATTGTCATGCTCACAAGCAACAAGATAGTCAGGATCATCGTTTTCATTTGCTTCCCTCCACAATCGCAAAATAACATGAATAGAGTGGACGTGGTTGCTGTGCTACCATCTCATACCGTCTATGCCACGTCCCGTAATTATGAGGAGCGTACGCCTTGACCAGGCCGGGAAGAAGACCACCCCCTTTCAAATGAGTCCAGTGAACCACTCTGATCACCTAAAAAAACCGAACTACCACAGTGATCACGGATGTCGAAGACTTGATGTTGAAAATACTGGGATGACTACTGGACAATAGCTATTCCCGGCTTCAGGATCAAGATATTTTTTGAGAAGAAACGACCTTCCGAAATAATCTCCGGAAGGTCATCAAGGCCTATTTAAGAAGCAGAAGTTTACGTCGGTCAAAGAATGAACCTGCTTTCATGCTATAGATGTAGATGCCCGAGGCTACCTTCTGGCCTCTTTGGTCACGGCCATCCCAGACCACTGAATGGTTGCCGGCCGATTGCGGTTTGTCTACCAGCGTCCGCACATGTCGTCCTAAGACGTCGAAAATTTCCAACTTGACAGACTCTGGTTCCGGCAACTGGTAGCTGATGGTGGTTGATGGGTTGAAGGGGTTGGGGTAGTTGTCAAGAAGCGCAAAAGTCTGTGGCTTTCGTTCAGTTTTGCTGCCAGCGGCCGCATCAGACAAGCCTGGAGGCAGCATGTCGAATGCCAAAGTCTCACCTGAAGCATCGATAGCCACAATATTTTGCAGGCGGAGTTTCGATATTATCATATCCGCTGATGCATTTTCTGGAAGTCTGCCAACGATTCGTGCTACCGGACCAGAGCCATTGACACCATCCTTGTCAGCAATTCGCACGACACCAACAGCGAGTTTGCCGGTTTCTTCCCCAGACTTGCTGAAGAACAAGGGTGTATCGCCGAACAAATTGTCCTCTCCCGGCTGAGCTGCTGGAATGACGTTCTCTAAAGACGGTGGCAAAACAACTTCAAAAGAGAGGCCAAACAAATCAATGGCATTGTTGCCATACACATCGATAGAAAAATCAGTACCGGAGACAGGTTTCTCAGAAAGCCGCAGTTGCAAGCTGCCACCGCTGCGACCTTTCCTTTCGACGCCGAATTGAGCCTGTTTATGCTCCAAGCTGTCTGCCGTTAGAGGCACATTGTGCGTTCTGCCAAAATGCAGTCCAACCGGCAGCACGTCCGCCTGGTTAACCAAGCCGTCGCCATTGGCATCGGCATACGTGCACGCATCGCGGTCCCAACACTGCACAGGTTGCCCCTCCCAGTTGACGGTTGCATTCGGCCGCTTTGGTCCGGTTTCAGCGAAGCAAAGGCCAAGCGGTAATACATCTTGCTGATTGACAACTCCGTCATTATTAGTATCCCCCGGCCATACAATGCAACCGCTTGTCAACGTCGTTGTGCCGCTCAACGCCTGCACATTGATAGCCGCGCCGCTAGGATCGATGGCATTGAGTTCAGTTATTGTAAAGGTCGCCGGCGTCTCCTGGTCTACGTCGGCAAGTACTCTGCAGGCGATCTTCACGATGTTGCCTGTTCCGCTGACGCCATCCTGGCCGCTTCTGCGTGAAACACCGATACTGACAGAACCTGTGCTATTGTCGATCACCGGTAGAAAAACCGGGTTGCTTCCAAACAAGGACTCTGCTGTGGCGTCTTCGGCCTGTACGAGATTGGGATCGAAACCAACCTTAAAGCTCACACCGAACAGATTGTCCACGTTCGCCACCTCGACCAAAACGTCGAAGCGAGTATCCATAGTGCCAGTTACCGTTGCCGGCAACACCGGCTTAATCGTGGCACCGGTCTGCTGTGAGCCTGCCTGGGTAACCGTCACTTCTTTGGGACTGTCGGTGGCGCCGGGCGCAGTGACGGTGATAGTCCCAGTACGCGACGAGCTTGAAGGGTTGGCAGAGTATGTCGCAGTGAT
>CAZVSL010000076.1:5913-15361 GCA_964629935.1 uncultured Calditrichaceae bacterium
GTTGTTCGTGCCGGAGCTGCCAGAAGCAATAGCCAGCCAGTCGCTACCGCTGGTTACTTGTGCCGTCCAGTTCATATCACCAGTGCCGGTGTTGGCGACATTGAAGGTAGTAGTGCCACTATTAGCAGGGACATCGCGATGTTCAGGAGCAATGGCGAGAGTAGGGGTCGGGATGGTGATGATGGTATCGACCGTGACTGTTACATCGTCGATATAAAGGCCGTCTTCGTCGAAATTTGTATTGAAGTCTCCAATCCCATTCTGCTGGAAGCGAAGAACGCACCTGTCGGTCAACTGTAAGTTGTGTGCGGCGGCTGAGTCCGATACATTAACGCTCAGTTCATGATAGACCTGGTTTTGCAAAGCCGACGGATTGAATTGAAAGATCTGAACAAAATTTTCTGCGGCATCATTGCTGAACCAAATGCCATCTGATGGTCCAGTCTCATCAAAGAAGTCCGATAACCAGAAATTGAGTCGGACACCACGAGCGCCGTCCAGATTCAAATGCAGGTCCAAGGCATTGGTTGTGGATGCGCCGTCGTTTCGGCGCCCCATGGCAGCGTGAAAGAACCCACCACGAGGCTGCCATCCCACTACCCCGGCCAAACCGCCTGGGCGTAGCGCGCCATCACCCTTGTTGGTTGTGCTCGGGAAGAATGGGTTGCCCCGATGCCACATAGAGTCCAGCCTTCCACTCTCAAAGCCGTCGTGAAACGGAAACTGACTAACATAGTGTATTTCTGGGTCTCGAACTCTCACGATGTCGAAAATCAGACCATCCTCATCAAAATTCGTATTAAAATCCCCTCTGCCCCTCTGCTGAAAACGAATCACGAATTCTTCGGTCAAGTTGATACCAGCGCGAGCTGCAAGCCGGTCTACGTCGAACGGTGGGAATGTGCCCCACGAATCATTATTCCAACTATTGGGTAAGAAATCCCAGACCTTGACAAAATTAATACCACCATCCTGACTGAAGAAAATACCGTCCTCATCGTCATCTTCATCAAAAAAATCCCTGATCCAGAACAGAAGCTCGACATCTCGTCTCCCAGCCAGGTTCAAATGGATATCAAATGCATTAGTGGTGTTAGCGCCGTCACTACGCCGCCCTAGCCGAATAGCCCAATTACCTTCAGGCGCTCTGCTGTCTTCAAATAAATTCAACCATCCGCCTGTCCTAACAAAGGCAGGTGAGGTTGTGCCTGGCGGTGGATAAGATGGAAATGCCCAGCTTGTTACCCGATCCAGGGAGCCACCCTCAAAACCATTCACATAGGGAATCGTCGAGAACTCGGTCTCAGGGTCATAGAGCCGAACCGCATCAAGGAAGACGCCATCTTCATCGAAGTTGGTGTTGAAATCGCCTGTTCCCATTTGTCTGAAACTGATCACAAATTGGTCATTTAGGGTTAGTTGATTGTCCCTGGCCAAACCATCGACATCTATGGGTGGTAGCTTACCCCACCAGTTATCGGTCCAGGTTCCGGGGTCGAGCTGCAAGACCTTTGAAAAGGTCGAGCCTCCATCGTCGCTAAAATAGATCGCATCAAAAGGTCCGGTCTCATCGGTGAAATCCTTGTACCAGAATTCGAGTGCAACCTGCTGCTCTCCTGATAGATCAACCCTGAGCCGCAAGTCGTTTGTGTTTAGCCCACCTGAGTCACTATTCTTGCCCATTCTCACAGTGAAGAACTCCTGTGGCGCCGACTGATCAAGCACTACCTCAATGATACCGTTATTTGCTCCTGGCAATACTTCCCAATGGTCTGTGTCAAACTGACCGGTTTCAAAACCATCGAAAAAGATGGTTCGTTGTCCGAATGCTGGTATGGAAAACGCTAAGAAACTGAGTAAGAGAATGGCTTTTTTCATCATTACCCTCCGGTTAAGGATCAGTTACTTTAATCTGAGCAGATTTCAAACTCGGATGCGGATATGAGTCAGCTACTTGAGCAAAAGGAGCTTACGTGTTTCGACAAAGTTACGGCTCCCAAAAATTTGTATTAAATTGCCCATCCTCAAAGCTATCAAAGAATATTGTTCTCTGCGCGAAAGCACTGCCACAAAATGAAATCAAAAACATCGTAATCATGAGCCTTTTCATATAGTTTCTCCCAAGTTTAGAGTGGTGACTGCAGTAACTTAACTGATCTTAGCGAAACTCGATAACAATCATCGTCTCAAGTTCATACGCCAATTCAGATATCATCATCAGGATGAATGGTGGAGAACACTTGTCATCTCGCAGACGTTCATCTTACCATTGCCCGTTCAACTTCCGTGATGACATCCCGATGAAGATACCTTTTTGCATTACCCAAAGCGTTGATCAGAGCCTGTCTGTCAGTTAACCCGGCTCCCCTGGTTGTGATTGTTTGTGGTGAGTAAACGATGCGTTGGGTCAGCGGGTCGATCAGTTTCAGTGAGCACGTCACCTCTGATGATCGCCAGCCTTTCCTTGCTGGATTCACGAACGCTGTCGCTCCAACTTCCAGGTTGATTTGCATGTCGGCCTCTTCGACGCTTTCCGTGACACGAGCATTAACTGAAGTCGTCAGGTGTTCAATAATTGTCCCCATCAAGATTTGCTTTGCCGCCATCATCTCATTTTGCAGGCTGCCTGAACCAGACTTAAACTCAACCACGCTGTAAACCAAAGGAGAAGCGAGAAAGACATCAACTAGTGCATAACGCGTCGTATCATCAGAAATCTTAAATGCTTGACTGAGCCTCTTGTCCAAACGACGTTGCCAAACGGGTGCGGCTCTGATGCGAAGGCCCGCGACACTCCATTGCGCTTTGTGAACTCCACATTCAGCAATTCCTTGGAGGTCGGTGATGCCTACCTCGTCGATTTCCCCTTCGCCACGGTGAACGGTAAACTTCACTGGTAAAGCAGATACCGGCGTTTCTTTCTTGCCATCTTGAAACCAAACACGGAAAGCGGCTTTTTTGGGGTCGGAGACGCGGTAGGTAAAGGCTGGTTGTAGCGGCGCAATATGAATCGCACCCAGGACTTGTCGAAGCCGATTTGTCGTTTCAATGTCAATCAGGAATCGATGACCATCGAGCTCAACAGTCAGGCTATCAGTAGCACTGTACTCCTTGATGGCGTCCAACGCATCCAGGTAATTTTCAATCGCCAGCATATAATTTCCATTTGACTCTGCTCCGAGAGCACTTTTGTAGCTAGCCAGGGCCTTATTCTTGCTGGCTTGAATTCGTTCCTGCAACCGTTTAGCATAGGCTGACTTGTCAATATGCAGAAAGATCCAATACATGTTGCTTTCGGGGTCATAGAACTCTTCTTTGAACAGGTCTTCGCCATAAACCTGGACGGAGGTTGTCGCCTTAACGAGATTCTCGTAGCTCTCTTTTAGAACAGTATTTGCCGCAGTCCCGGACTCGAACTGTTTTGACAAAACAACCGATTCTACATACGTCTCAACTTGATTGGCAATGGCTGCCACCGCTGCATTATATAGCGTAGATTTCGTGTCTCGACTCAAAATGCCAAATTGGATCGAGTAATACATTGTGGCGGCGTCGGACGGAATATAGGTAGGATCCGCCCAGGTCGGTCTGACGGTTTCCTGCGCCAGGACAACATTGCCCCAAAATAGGCAGAGCGTCAAAGCAAGAAAAAGTGGACTTCTACTTGTTATTGGCTGCATTTTCGGTTCTCCAACAGCTTGGCCCACGATGTCTCAGTAAGCCTGTGGCGGTTCAGACCTATTCAAAATTCTTTGCTGCAATGTATCCCTGTTTGCCATCCACCAGTTCTACGTGGTACCAGTCATCAAGCTTGGAAAGAATCTTGACGCGGATACCCTGCGGCAGAATAGGAACCAGTATTTCACTGCCCGCTCCCGGATGTGCACGCAACGCGCTGACCTTTTTTAGTTCTTCTCGACCTACCAGCGGCTCATCAATCGTCACATCAGGCCATGCATGGGGGGTCACACAGTCTTGTACTATAGGTGAACTAAGTGTCTTCTCCACCTCGGCGAGTGCCTCGCGGCACTTTTCATTCTTGGTCTGTTTGTCCCAAAACCCTTTATCTGTAGGCGCCACCTGCACAGCTTTTTGATAAAACTCTCGCGCCTCTTCATAATTCCCCGCAGCCTCACTCAGCACGCCCAAATTGTAATACGGTTCGTAGCTATAAGGAAAATCCTGCATGAGTTTTAGATAGTGAAGTCTCGCACGGCTCAGCTCGTTCAAGTCAAGCGCGCGTTTGGCCATTTCCCTGGCCTGTTCGTCCTGTGATTCGATCTCTTTCTCCTTAGATTTTGGCAGACCTTTGCCCAGTTTTAATTTCTCCAAATCGAATTTGCACAAGACAAAGGAGGGAGCGATGGTTTTGGCAAATTCCATGCTAGTTTGCTTGAGCAAGTCATCCACCAGTTCCTCAGGATTGTCACTAACACAACCAAGAAGTTTATCGTGCAATGGGCGATGGCCCTGAGTGGTTTTGGCGATAGATTCACTGGTGATAATCTGACCTGTCTCAACGCTCACCAATCGGATACTTGCATTCGTCTTGAGTGACATCTCAATTACTTTCTCTTTTCCGCGAAGGAAACAGTCTTTCTTGATTTCTTTTTCGCTCAAATTACAGCTAACGCTGCCTGTTATCACAGCCTGTGCGTTCGAGATACGGCCAACTTCGATGGCGTACTCCAGAGGGTCTGTTATGCCCGCCAGCACCTTCTCGTGTTCCTGGAGAAGTTGCTCGATTTGCTGACGTTCGATGATGTTAAAGGGATTGCAGATCTCTACTTGCTGCAAAAGCTTGCTTCTGTCACCAAGTCCTCGATCGCTTCGGGTTAGTTCAGCCGTAATGTAACCGCCCAGACTATTACCTACGCCCATTACCAGGGCATTGTCATTCCCTGACTCGCTAAACTGCAATACGGCGATATTCGTTATGTCTTCAATGGAATTATCAGGAGCTCTCAGAAGGTAAACTTCCACATCGTCGGCCGCAAGTCCACTTACAGTCAGCAGAAACACAATGTTCAAAATCAAATTAGTTCTTTTGAGAAGCATGTTCTCCCTCCTATTTTCTATATTCGTTCATATCCGTAGAGAAGCAGTGTTAGATAACGCAAAAAACCTGCGCTCATACTGCTCGAACGACACTGGAAACAAACACTGGTTCATTACTTCGTAGCAGAGCTCACAAAACGAACGAGAACCGGCTCCTGCTGTTGCACAGCTTTCTTGGCCGCCATCTCGAAAACGCCCACTACCTCTTCGTCGCTTGCATCACCGGCTACGATAAGGTCATCCTTGGTTGATACGGAACCCATACTTGAGGCAGAGGCACAGGTCACTCTTATGTGCATGGGTGTATAAATTCCCAATGTGAGAGCGCTGACCAGTTGGTTGACAAAACTCAGTTGGGTTTCTACAACAGCTACGCCCCTTGAGCGTTCGCTTGCCGCTTTGACAGTACTAGGAGGCACAAGGCCGTAAATCCAGCCGGAAGCAAAACTCTTGTTTATGACCTGCAAAGAAGCCGGCAACCCTGTTTCAATGCGTGCGTGATAGCATGAGAAGAAAACGACGCATGAAAGGGACAGTAGTGAGCTAACCATCAGTCTTTTCATGATAAATCCTCCTTCTTAAGGGATATTAAGTTATTGGGTTTGGATGGGCTGAAAAATAGCCGCCTTCCATTGTCTCTTGATTGTTCTATTGGTTCAATGATAAACTCGAACATCAAGCCGCCATCGGCTCTAAAAATCCGAATCACCACGTGGCCACACTGGAGAAGCCGCAAATGTCGGTTGGTCTCCATCTAACCTGAGTCCAGGTCCACGATTCCCCGCGTTGCAATGGGTATGTCGAACGTGGCCATTGCGGAGGCATTGACCGTTTGTGATGGATTAGCTAAATTTGCCCCCTGCAGGCTCAAATTAAATTGTCCAACGATGTTCTGTATTTGAGGTCGTTAAGGACACCGCGCTGCCTGATTTGTTTCAATCTCCTTGAGTGAATCACGAACATCGATACTATTTCACCAAAAAAAGAAGGCAACGAAAGCGCATCTGGCCCCTCCGTTGCCTTCACGTTAGGAGACTACCTAAATCCGCGAAGATAGTGAAATCAGCAGCGGTCGTATTCGGACTCATGTTCGATCTCCATCCAGAATGTGAGGGGCGCCGTAACTTTATTCGAATTCGCTAGCCAGGCAATCTTCGTATATGTAAAAAGTTCTTGTTTGCGGTGTCAGTGTAAAGAAAAGTGTATTTGCTCCTAATTCAAATCATCCTTTGGCGCAATCCATGGGATTTTCCTTACGTTCATATTCGTGAATCTCTTATTACATCCGCGACACTATTGCAATTTGCCTGCAACCAGTCCCGGCCAGACAGACCACTTACGCCGGAGATGGTGGCAGTCTATAGGTTTGGACGATGCTATTCTGCGGATGTCGCACGGGCAAACCATGACTTAATAAGCGGCGAAGCACACACCTGACTCAGCAAAATGCTCAGTAATTGCGCCAAATGCGCAATGAAAATATGTTAACTCCTTCCTAAATTGGACCACTCACATCTCGGTACCAGGGTCAGCAGGCCTGCAAGTCTTCAGGTTCACTTTTTGCCAGTAGTTAACCTCAGCATTGTTTGCAGCCTGTAATAATTATCTTTCATTTGATCGCGAGATTCCTTAGAATGAACACGTCGGGACATCCTAAGGAGGCAATCGTGATCGAAGCCGATTCCATGGAATTTGTCACTGCCATTATCTTTATTACAGCTATGATTGTGGTGGTCGTGGGCATGTATGCGTACCACCTGGTCATTTCAGGCCAAAGGCTGAAGAAGGCGCAGCGGCTTGCCGACGCCGCCATCGAATTCACCCCAGCCTTTATGACTATCGTGTTTGATGAAAGAGAGCGGGTTGCTATACTCAACGTGCAGGATACGGAGGCGGAAGGATACTTCCAGCAGGCAGTTCTCAACAAACAGAAAGATGAGCTGAGCTTCCTGCCTCTGCAGTTGCGTAAGCCTGAACCTACCGGCACGAATATCGCTGGCAGCTCCAAAAACAGCCGGCCCACCGCTCCCCTGAAAATGCCCAACGGCAAAATTCTGTATCTCGAGTGGGAAATGCAGGGATTCAAGCACGATGACAACAAAACAGAGCTACAGATTGCCCGAGGTTATGACATCACTACGCAACTGCTTCAAACTCAGCAAAAACTGCAGGCACTTTCTGCAACTTCATCCGAAGTCGAAGAGCGGGAGAGAAAACGCATTGCCGAAGAGCTGCACGACCGTATCGGCGAAATCCTGATGACCTCAACAAACCTGCTTGATGAGCTAAAAAAAGATAGCCCTTCGTCTGAGTATAGCCACAAGCTCGAGGCTCTCGACCAGACCATCGACAACTTCACCCGCGGGGCGCGCTCGCTGATTTTCGATCTGATTCCGCCGGAGCTGTATGATGTCGGTCTAGCCGGCGCCGTCGAATCCCTGGCAGCAGAGTTTGGCAAAAAGCACAACATATCGATTCAGGTGCGGGACGTTTCAAATGAAACTCAAGTCAATCCGGAGATCGCCATGTTTCTTTACAAGGCTGTACGGGAGTTCATTATGAACGCCAGCGTGCACGGCGGCGCGGATGAAATGCTCGTCTCCCTGAACCACGTCGATCACACACTCGAAGTCACTGTCGAAGATAACGGTTCCGGTTTCATGTCGGGAAAGAACTCGATCACGTTGAGCACGGAGTCCGGCTTTGGGCTGTTCAATGTGAAAACCCGGGCGGAATATTACCGCGGCAACCTCGACATCTCGGACTCGCCCGATTTGGGAGGCGGGATAATAAAGGTTTGGGTGCCGCACCCACAGCAGCAGGGAGAGAAGTTACGATGAAGATCGAGATTTTGCTGGTAGAAGACCAGCACTTTACCAGGGAAGGTTGCAAGGCTTTGCTGGAAAAATTGCCTGAGGTAGAAGTTGTTGGTGAGACAGACAACGGCGCCGAAGCGATAGACCTGGCTTTGCGGCTTCAACCCCATATCGTCATCATGGATATCGGTCTGCGCGGCTCCGAGATCACGGGCATCCAGGCGACGCGGAAAATCACTTCGTTAGGTAAAGAGACCAAAGTGATCGCGCTTTCTGTTTGGGAAGATGGACCGCGCATCAAGGCTATGACGGCAGCGGGCGCTCTGGGTTATCTCTCAAAGAAATGCACGGCAGATGAATTGCAGGAAGCGATTGAAACGGTCCTACTGGGAAAATCATATTTCAGCACCAGAATAAAACCGATTATCCAGGAAGAGTTTGTAAATATCATGCAAAATCCCACATCTTCCAACTCAAACGATTTGTCAGAAAGAGAGATCGAGGTCTTGCGACAAATTGCACTTGGAGAGAACACCAAGTCCATCGCCCTGAGCCTGAACATCTCGCCCAAGACCGTGGATGCGCACCGCCGCAAACTCATGGAAAAGCTCAGACTCTATACCATCGCTGACTTGACAAAATATGCTATTCGGGAAAAGATCATCGAGGAAAACGAATAATCACGTTGCTGCCGTAGTTTGAACATCGCCTCCCTCCTGCTCTCTCATCCGCAAAACACCGATCGTGAACAAGATGTTGTGCATGATATTGACAACAGCGTGGATTTTGAACAGCACCACCAACAGCTCATGACTTTTGGTAAACATGAACGCAAACAAACCCAGTGAGGCGCTGTAATATAGAACCATGGCCAGCAACATCCAGAAGCGATAATTGCGGGTGAGATTCTCATGATCCTGCCGCCACAGGTCTTGCAAAGTGAAGAGCGCAAAGAGGCCCAACAACAGAACGGCAAGTGGTCTGGTAATACTGTTGTAGGTTCCCGTTTCTAATCCTTCTATTCCGACAACTCTTACAAAGATAAACAGAAGAGCAAAAACGCCGATGCTTGCACGTAATAAACGCACGCTTGTACGGTTGCTTTGCCAATTTGAGATGATGAATGTCAACAACAAGAATTCCAAAAATGTATAGACATCAAAAACCCATGCGCTTTGCATGTTCTGTAAGGAGAGACTATGAAGGATGATTTCTGTGGTGGTTGCCATAGCAAAGAACAAGAACCATAAGGTACTATCTGTTCGAGATTTGACATTCTTAATAAGAACAGTGATGGCGAGAAAAGGTAGAGCGGTGGATATAGTGGAAATGGCGAAGATCAAATGATAATTTTCAATCATATTTACCCATGGACGGTACAAGTACCCCACGAAGAATCCCATCCACGTACTATTGGTGGGATTCCTGTAGCAGTCGTTTTTAATCCCTTTGGTCGGTAAAGCGAGCTGTCGTTATGCTCTTGTTATGGTTCAAGAGATTGGGCGAGTCGCAAATCGGTGGACACCCTATAGACAATTCCATAATCGGCCCGTAAAACAAATCCACGAATCTCC
>CAZVSL010000077.1:0-15359 GCA_964629935.1 uncultured Calditrichaceae bacterium
GCCTGACCAGCGCAAGAATTTCTTCAAGCAAAGAGCCGAAAGCATGATGAAGCGGGCAAAGCATTTTGAACCGCCATCAGCAGATGTTCTGAATTATTGGACGTATTATGGCGGCCAACCGGCCGGCAACTGGGAAATGGCAAATCTTATTCGCTACCAGGAGGAACGCGATCTTGCCGTTAGCTATCAGCCTACGAATCTGTATCAACGCCCGGTGCCGGCAAACATACCGGCGCCTTTCGAACAGCATGCCCATGCTGATGTTGTGAGCAGTTTTGTCGCCGGCGTCTATCGTGACTACATCGCCAGCGGCCGGATCGCTGACCTCAGCGCTTTGTGGCAGGAGGCAGGCCTGGACGATGTCTTTCCCGCCAGCTTCAAACGGATGGTCACCTCCGAAGGTAAGCAATATTTCATACCGCAAGCTTTTCAGTTCAATCCGATCTGGTACCGCAAGGATATTTTTGCCGGGCATGGCTGGAGGCCGCCCGAAACCTGGGATGAGCTGCTCAGCCTCTGTGACCAGATCCACGCTGCCGGCTATGTGCCATTTACGGTTTCTGCCGAAGTCTGGCCGCCGCCGGTTGCACGCTGGTTTACGATCCTGAATCTGCGTCTCAACGGACCGGAATTTCACGAGCAGGTCATGCGCGGTGATGTGGCCTTCACCGATGAACGCATCAGAAACGTGTTTGCGCACTGGCGCCGGCTTTTCGAACACAATGCCTTCGGAGACAGCACGGGCTGGAACAACTATACCGCCGGTATCCGCGATATCGTTACCGGCAGGGCGGTTATGTATAACCTGGGCGAGTGGATTTTCGAAAGCCTTCCTGACTCCACTGCTGCGCTGCTGGATTTCTTTACAGTCCCGGTGCTCAACCCTGAAGTCAGATCTGCGGAGATAGTCCACACCTACGGCGCTTTTATGCTAACTGACTCGCGGCAACCCGAAGCAGCGCGGCAGCTATTGCGTTACCTGGCAAGTAGCGCATCACAACAATCGAACGTTGAGCAGCTCAAACGCATCAACGCAAATCTGACAGTGGATCAAAAACTCTACTCCGAGGTACAGAAACGTCTGCTCGAGCATATCAGGCAAACCGAAGTACTGGTGCCTTTGTTTGAATTCAACACCCGCGCCGAACTGGCACAAGCAGGCTTGCAGGCATTTGTGGACTTCTGGCGCCAACCGCAGAAAGCAGATGAGATTCTGCAAGAGCTCGAAGCCAAACGTAAGGAATTGTTCTCCAGCAATTGATGTGCGTAGTTTCGCGCAATAGTGAGGAGCAAGCAGACAATTGCTCGTAAACGCGCTTACGCATGTACTACGAACATAATTCAACGTTTCAACGAACACGCAAGATCGTTTGTAGTGCAGTCTTCATACTGTTTCGGGAAACACGCCATTGCACAGTCAAAGCCTAACCCGGAGACACTTATGTTGCTCTTCCGGATCAAGCCCTCGCCCACCTTTGGCGATGCAAGCTCTGACCTGGAAGCCCGGCTACAACACGCCCGGCAGGCGGTGACGGACGGTCAGCTATATCCTGGCCTCAGTCTGCTGTCATAGACACTGATACAAGAGACATTCTTGTTGCAGCCCCGTTATATTTCTTTCTTCTCCACAAAATAACGACTCCACTCACGTTCAAAATCATCGCACATGAGGTTACGTTTATGCAGTGCTTGCTCAAGGGAGACATCGAGGACGCAAACCTGCTCGACGGACGCCGGGGTATTCAGGATGTCGCCGGTAGGATCGATAATCCGGCTTTCGCCGCGGAAGCTTGCGGTCAGATCACCGGACTGCTCGCGACCGATACGATTGGCCACAACCGCAAATAATTGGTTCTCCATGGCGCGCACTTTCATGATATCCAGCGTCCACGGGCCGCCAAAATTGGCTGGCTGACAGATGAGCTGTACGCTGTCGTATGTCATGAGCCTGAACACCTCCGGAAACCAGCTATCAAAACAGGTAACAATGGCCAACCGGACGCCTTTAACCATAAAGGTCTGCAAGCGCTCGCCTTCCCGAAACAGTGGTTTTTCCAGTCTTGGTAGATGGATTTTGCGTTGCTTGCCCACCAGTCCATCCGGGCCGACGACAAAGCCGGTATTACAGATATCGCCTTGCACGCGTTCAGGGATGGTCGCAATGATGTAGCCATCCTTTTCGCAGGCCAGATCCGTAAGCGCCGCAAGCGTGGTACTAGATTCAAAATCCTCTGCTGCGGCATACAGTTCCTGCTTCGATTCAAATAGATAGCCCGTGGTGAAAAGCTCTGGCAAAACGATGATATCGAAATGGTGCGAGGCAAGGGAATCCAAGACGTGCTTCACATTCGCTTCCCGATTAAGGTGTTGAACATCAAATTGAAAGTAGCCGATCTTCATAGATACTGCTCTGCCTTAACCCCTCGCAAACAAAGTTAAATTTGTTGACCACAGCCGAAAATTGCAGGCAAGGACCGTCGGCCAGTAGCTTTCCGAAAGTGATTCCATTCGACTGGCTCAATTAAACAGGTTGAGAGTCTCCAGGTAGGTTGTAAGGTTCCGGGCGCCTACATAGATGTTCAATAACATAAAGGAAATTGTGTTTCAGATGCAAGCACTTCGCACAAGTGCGGGGCTCCGCAAGATTATTTCTGCTCTTTCCTTGACTTTTTCTCTCCGAATAGGTAGCTTTTTTTGCCCCGACATACTTCTGAGCTCTTATCCCGAGGTTGATGATGTTCCCTTCAAGTTTTCCCGAGCTTCTGCGATATTGAATCTTGTTAGCTGTTTGTAACCTGTCTCCGGGCGTATGTGTGATTGGTGGTAGAATTATGTTGTTAAGCAGTGATTGCTTGCCTTATGACATGTCTGTTCTGCAACAAATTTCACGGATGAAAACCAATGTCTAAACCGAAAAGACAGGACCCGCTCAAGAGCGGCTATAGCCGCCTGCTCAAGTTGGGTCTGATCATTTCGATCTCCGCGCATATCGTCGGTTTCCAGGCAATGCGGTTCCTGAGTTTTTCATTTGAGCGCTATGAATCGCCGGCCTTTGACCAGATAAAACTGGAGAAGGTTGTCGCCCTGAAGAAGCTCAAGGTTGCGCCCCGGCCGGCCTTGCCCCAGGTTCCTGTTCCTGCTTTGCAGGAGGAGCTGCCGGAAAATGAAACCATCGAACCCGTCAAGCTCGACCTTGCCAGAATTCCGGAGACGCCGCCGCCGCCGTTCGCCGATACCAGCTCGGCCGCTAACCCGGACATCTTCATTCCCTACGAAGAGCCGCCGGAGCCGGTCGGTGGGCTGGCTGCGATCCAGGCAAATCTGGAGTATCCGCTTTCGGCTCTGCGAGGCCGGTTTGGTGGTACGGTCTTGTTAAAGGTAAGAATCAGCGCTGAAGGTCAGGTGACGGACGTCGATATTGCCCGCTCGTTCGGATACAAACCCTGCGAACGCGCGGCCATCAAAGCAGTGACGAGCGTTTTGTGGAAACCGGCCATGCTCCGGCATAAACCGGTCAGCGTATGGGTGGGGATTCCGGTGGTATTTGCCCGCTGAGATTTGTGTACGGAAAGTCTGGGCACGCATCGTTGCCGTTATTGAGCAGACACCTTTTGCTGTGGCGGTGTATAATCAAACGGCAGCATTTCCGCAATCTTTTCCCACGCCCAGTAGCCATACGTGCGAACGCCAAAGGGCGTCTCAATCCGGCCAGTCGTAGTCACAATCAGAGTATCGACATTGAGCGTAATCAGAGACCGCTGGGGCTCGATGCCCCGGTATTCGTTGCGCACCATGCGGTAATGCGACTCTTCCATTTCTTCGATATAGGTGACATCGAGAAAGTTGCTGAAACTCAGCTTGCGTTCGTTTGCCAGGTTGCCCCCGCGCACGAACTGCGTCACATCCGCAATTTCGGCATTGTAGATTTTGCGCTTGCCCCACGGGTTTTCCACCTGAAACGCTTTAAAGCCGTCGTATCCGCGTTCGTGCAGATAGTTCTGGTCCGGTATGGCGTCGTCTTGCTGTTGCGCGAGGTCATGGAATTTGCACACGGTAGCGATGAAATGGCGCAGCGAGCCACGATAGGCCTTGAGGCGATTGCGGCGCCAAACTCTCTCCTGCCAGTCTTTTTCCACCGGCAGCCGTTCGAACCTGGGAATGCCGGCGTATCTCAACATGTCACCAACATTATGAAACATTTGCAGTACAACCGAGAGCTTATAACCCAGGGCATTGTTGATGATGACCACCGGCTCCGTGGCAAAAGCGCGGAAGCCTTTGTCATCGTTTCTGAAGTCAAGAATAAACGGATTCTCGATCTTGCAATGGGAGGCGTTCTCGGTTTCACCCAGAAAAAGGCGCTTGAATTCCTCGAGATTGTGCTGCCACTCTTTCTTTTCTGAAGCTGTGATTTCCAGCGTTGGCCCCTGGATGAATTTTGGCTCGAGCCTGAAGACAACATCGCTCACCGGAGCGTCGGTGACGCGTATGCGCCTGGTATGCACATCGTAGCCGATGAACGAAGCGACCACATCAAAAGTGCCGGGCGGAACCCCGTCAATTTCAAATCTGCCCTTTTCATCGCTGGCCGACCCCAGGGTGGACCCGGCGATGAACACATTGGCGTCCATGATCGGTGCATCGGTATCAGCGTTGCGAACTACGCCAGAAATGGTTTGAGTGATTTGACCGTGAGATTGGGTTGCAAGCAAGGGCTGAAAAGCGAGCGCTACGGTCACAAAAAACATCGCTGTGTGACTCATGACAAAATCCTGATTCGATTAAAAAGATAGCATAACTTGTCCTATATGGTGTTTTGCGCGGGGTTATCATCCGTCCGGTCGGCAGGGTATCGCCTGCCATCACCTGGCGGACCGAACCACACGATACCCATATCGCCAAAATAGTAAAAAAGATAAGTTGAATGCAACCATTTCACAAGTTTTTGCGATCAACATCTCCAGCTTGATTTCATCCCGGACGGGTATGCTTTCGATGCCATAGAGCTGGATTTGTGGCTTGAGCTTGCACGCACGCGTGACAGCATCGCGATGCAGCTTCGCCAGCGGCTCTGACAGTGAATTCGTCCATTGATTTTACCCCGCCACAGTTGCACACTTGAGCCAACCTTTATTCTCGAGCACCTCCCATGCCACAGCCACATGCTGCTCGGAAAACATGCTCTTACGTGCATGCCAGGCACGCGTTTTTGCTAACGCTTCTTTTGGGTTCCTGGCACGCTCACGGCTGGCAACCCAATGCACGGTTGCGAGGAGTTCCATCCCAAACGGTGTTTCAAAACCCGCAATCAATTCATACACCTGCCTGAATCGTCTCTGGGTTTCCTGGTGTTTTGCTATGTATGACTCAGCCTTCTCGACTGCACCAGGTTTGGGCTCGACTACTTTATCCGGCTTATCTTCAGTGTCGCCATAGCCAGTGACAAAGTAACCATCTGTCTGGCTGAGAACGTGCCGCAGGTTTTCCGCGTATGGTCCGTAAATGCCCTTATTGTAGCGCAAACGCAATGGCTCGCCCGTCTCCTGCATGAAATACATCAGTTTGTGAATTTCCAGAAGTGTGATCGTGGGATCCATGACTGCAGAGAGATAGCGGTTCATCAACCCGAGCAGTGCCGCACGTCCGGCCGTCATCTTGGGTGCTTTTCTTTCTTTGGTCATATTGTCTTTCATTGCTGCTTGGCTGCTTCCGATTCGCTTGTCACAAACGCACCCGGCCAGCCGCCATGCTGCTCAATTACTTCATCGATTTCCTGATCACCAAAGTACATGTTTTTCCTCCTATCTTAACATGAATGGATGCGTCTTGTTTCCAGCAATTTTCAATTGTGATGTAGGCATTCCACTAGATTGCATTTTTTTTGGTGAGCAAACATCACTTCAAACAGCGAATCGTAGAGCCTCATAAGATTTGAAATCTGTGTGGGGAAATGTGGCTCAATAGAATTGGACCTTAGAAAATTAATTGAACCTCAGTTAACAAGCAAGTGAAAACTGGCGCGCCATAAGATTAGTGTAAGTTACATCGCCATTCGCACATGCCACAACCTGAAAGGTACCTGCCGCAATATCATTTTCCCTTGCCGCAATGTCATACTTGCGTGCGGCAATATCATTTTTGCCAGCGGCAACATCACTTTTCCGTGCGGCAGCATCATTTTACTTCGACGAAATGTCAATTTCTTGTGCGACACGGCCATTTGTACCAGCGGCAATATCATCTTTCTACGCCGCTCTGCCATCCTTCCTGGGTGCAATGTGATTTTTCCATGCTACAGTGCCGACTGAACGGGACGCACTGTAATCTTCTCACGCCTCAACATGGTGAGTACACGCATGATTCACTCTTGCGGTGGGTTGTGGGAGAAGAATCAACGTGAAACTTTCTAAAGCCCTTTGGGCATTAGTGTGGGAATAATCTTACTTTTATTCTTTCGATAGATTCTGAAATCGCCATCCAGAGTAAGAATAGCACTGTCCGTTACCTGCTCCGTCATTCGAACCAGACATGCATCTGCTAATGACATTGGAACATCTCTATATTTTCTTATCAGTACTCCGATGGCGCTGGCTTCATCTTCCAATTGAAACGGAATCGACAGCAATAGTCTGTCGACAAGTTGGAGGACCTTTGCGGGACCATCATGGTGATGTCTCAGTAAGAAACATGCTTCAGACAAAACAGCTTCACAGGTCAATAATGGCGCTGGCAATGTCGCAAATTGCGTGAGTGTCCATTCGTGGAAACGGTCTCTTCTATTAAGAAATGCAACGAGTGGTCCCGTATCCACGATTATCTTCGCGGCTTTCATTTGCCGTAATCGTCAAGATGACTTTTGTCTGTTGAAAGGTCCGGCGGCCCATCTATAGTGCCCGCGAGATCCTTTGCAAGGTCCAGAAAGGAGCCCGGATGAGCCTTATTACCACCCGAAATGTACTGGGCAATAGCCCGACGTACGATTTCGGAACGGCTTTGTCCCGTTTGGCGAGCAAAGGTAGTCAGTCTGGCTTCAAGACCTTCCGGCAGTTTTAAAGTTAGCGTTTTCATAGATATTCCTGTCTTACCTAATCGGCAGTAAGGTAATACATAATCTTCACAAAATCAAGTTCGGTTGAGGCTTGTCCTGCATCCCGCCTCTCCGCACTCAGTCCGCAACGTTTCCATCCCGAAAAAGGTCGGGATTTCGTCACTCATGTCTTAAACTGTGCACCGGATTGGCTAATGCCGCGCGGATGGCCTGAACGCTGACCGTCAGCAACGCCAGCAGCAGCGCCAGGCCAATAGCCAGTACAAACGTGTCGACGCCGATGTCGATGCGATAGGCGAAGTTGGCCAGCCAGGCGTGCATGGCATACCACGCTGCCGGCACAGCAACGAGACCGGCGAGCAGCACGAATTTCAGAAAATCGCGCGACAGCAACGCGACCAGGCCGGAGACGGTGGCGCACAGCACTTTGCGGATGCCGATCTCTTTGGTGCGCACTTCGGCGGTGTAAGCAGCCAGCCCCAAGATGCCGAGAAAGGCGACGAAGATGGCCACGCCCGTAAACAGCGCCAGCACCCGGGTTTGCCCGTCCCGACCAACACAGAGCCGTTAAAAATCACTTGCGGGGCAAGCATGCAAATGCTATGTTAGGGCAGCGATTCAGCAAGATTAACCCATTTCTTCTTACAATCAACATATTACACGAAAGGAGCGCGTTAATGAACAGGAAGGTCACGCTCATTACGGCAGTTGTGGTACTGACCTCCACTTTATTGTGGAGCGTCGCCTTGCTGGCTCATTGTGAGATTCCATGCGGAATTTATGATGACCAGATGCGAATCGTGATGCTCAAAGAGCATATCACGACCATCGAAAAATCCATGAAAAGCATCGAAGAGTTGGCCGCGCAAACGCCGGTGAATTACAATCAGCTCGTGCGCTGGGTCAACAACAAAGAGGACCACGCAAACCAGTTTCAGCACGTGGTTACGCAATACTTTATGACCCAACGGGTAAAACCCGTGGCTGCAGAGGATCAGGAGGCGCATGCTGCCTATCTTGCCAAACTGAACATTCTGCACGAGATGCTGGTCTTTGCCATGAAAGCAAAGCAGACCACGGACCTGGCCAACGTTGAGAAGCTGCGAGAGCTGGTCGACAAGTTCATCGATGCCTATTTCGCGGAAGAAGACAGACAGCACCTGAAAGAACATCATTAATCTGACCCGGCGACAGGCCACTCGCCCGGAAAGGAAGGGTTTTGAATGCCTACTTTCGGGCGAGGCCCTGCCAGGCCTTCGCAAGCCGCAAAAAACTTCAAATCCGTAAAAATTTTTCTTGCTTCTTTGGTTTTTGTTCTTAATTTAGCTGCTTATCATTTTTTTTTCAGCAGAAACCACCAAAGAAAGGAGAATTTGATGCGACCTGAATTCCCGACCATGACCGTCGATGTCGACGTGGAAGGAAGATAGTCGCTGAGGTTTGAGATCTTGAAGTCTTCACCTGACGCCTGATCTTCTAAGGCGTTTGCTTTCCTGGCATACAGTTTTTTCCTGTTTCGCCTGCTGGCGATTATCCTTCCTTCCAATTCCGATTCCCTTAAACAACTACTCTTAGCTCTCGCAACCGGATTCGTGGCCTTTCTTCCGGTCGATGAGGGTGAACCTGAAATTCTGGTTTCGAAATGAATCAATCCATCAATAGCAATCGTGTTTTGTCTCCGCCGGCGCCGGAAGTTGGAAGGAATCGTATCTCAGCTCTGTGGCAAGATATTCGCGAAGCAATCGCGGGTACTGAGCAAGAATTCACCGAGGGCAGCATTGGCCGCGCCATCTTGCTACTCTCCATCCCGATGGTGTTGGAGCTGGTGCTGGAGTCCATTTTCGCCGTCGTCGATATTTTCTTTGTATCGAAACTGGGTCCGGCAGCCGTGGCAACGGTCGGCCTGACCGAATCCATGTTGACCATCGTCTATGCCATTGCCATCGGTCTCAGCATGTCTGCGACCGCCATTGTGGCCAGACGAGCGGGGGAAAAGGACCGGGTGGCCTCCGCCACAGCCGGGGTACAGGCCATTTGGGTCGGCCTTCTGGTTTCGTTGCCGATCATGGTGCTCGGCATTTTCTTCGCACCCGCGCTGCTGCGCATGATGGGCGCCACGGAAGCTGTCATCGAATCGGGGTATCTTTACACCACGATCATGCTGGGCAGCAATATCGTCATCATGCTTCTGTTTATCATCAATGCGATCTTTCGCGGCGCTGGCGATGCCGCCGTGGCCATGCGCGTGCTCTGGCTGGCAAACGCAATCAATATCGTACTCGACCCCTGTCTTATCTTCGGCCTGGGACCGTTTCCGGAACTGGGTATTCAGGGGGCAGCGATCGCCACGACCATCGGACGCGGTATTGGCGTCCTCTATCAGATCTACCGCTTGCAACACCGCTCCGGTCGTATTCATATTTCCCGGCGCAACATGCAGGTGAATCTGCAAGTGATGCTCAGGTTGCTGCGACTGTCGTTAGGCGGTATCGGGCAATTTCTGATCGCCACTTCGAGTTGGATTGGCCTGGTGCGCATTATGGCTGTTTTTGGCAGTGAAGCGCTTGCCGGCTATACCATCGCGATACGCATCATCGTGTTCTCCATCCTGCCATCCTGGGGTATGAGTAACGCCGCGGCCACCCTGGTTGGCCAGAATCTGGGCGCCAGGAAACCGGAGCGGGCAGAGAAGTCCGTGTGGAAGTGCAGTTGGATCAACACGGCTTTCTTGTGCAGCATTGGGGTTGTATTCAATATTTTTTCGGAATCGCTCGTGCGTCTGTTCACGGATGTGCCCGGCGTGATTGCAGTAGGCGCACAATGCCTGCGCTACATTAGCTATGGCTATCCTATCTACGCCTATGGCATGATTATGGTCCAGGCCTTCAACGGCGCCGGCGACACCGCGACGCCTACGAAGATGAATTTTTTCTGCTTCTGGCTATTTGAAATCCCGTTAGCCTGGCTGCTGGCTTTGCAGCTCGGGCTGCACGAATCGGGCGTCTTCATCGCTATTATCGCAGGCGAATCCTTGCTTGGTTTGATGGGGATTGTTATCTTCCGGCGCGGCAAATGGAAAGAGCGGGAGGTGTGATCGGCGCGGGAAAGCGGAGGGTAGAGGTTTTGAAGTTCCGGGATCTGATGTCTGGGTTCCGGGTTGCAGGGTTTGGGTTACCAATTACCCGCATTCGGTTTCCGGCCTCGGGTTCCCGGTTTCTGATGATATTTATGAAACAATCAAGGGAGAAAGAGATGGCAGACATAAGAATTTGGCACAATCCCCGTTGTTCAAAGAGTCGTATGGGATTGCAATACCTTGGCGAGAAGCAGTGCGATGTCGACATTTTCGAGTACACAAAAGAGCAGATAGATCCTGTTGAGCTGGCCGGGATTATCCATTCCAGCGACCAGCCGCTTTCGGATTTCATTCGCAGCAACGAGAAAGCATACAAGGAGCTTGGCTTGCAGTATAAGGAGCTCACGGTCGAGGCCTTTGCCGAAATCGCGGCCAAACATCCTAAGCTGTTGCAGCGGCCTATCGTCATCAAAAATGGCAAAGCTGTGGTCGCGCGTCCGCTCTCGAAAATAGAAGAGCTTTTAAAATAGTGAGCGCATGTACACATTAGATAGAATTAAACAGGAAACAGCCCATACCATTCGTGTTGGCGCCCCGATCGTGGCTGCCCAGATGGTACAAATGTCCATGGGATTCGTCGATGCAGTCATGGCCGGCAATCTGAGCCCGAAGGACCTGGCGGCCGTGGCTGTGGGCGGCGCTTTGCTCGGCCCGGTGTTTCTCGGTGGCATGGGCATTCTGGTCGCCATCAATCCTGTGGTAGCGCATCTTCTGGGTGCAGAGGAAAAGTCCGAAATCGGCAGGAATCTGTGGCAGGGCTTGTGGCTGAGCCTGATCATCGCTTTTCCGGTTTTTGTGCTGCTGCGCCACATGACCTGGCTGATGCAGACGTTCGGTATTCAGCCAGAGCTGGTACCCCTGACCCAGGGATATCTGAACGCCTTTTCCGTGGGATTGCCGGCGGCGTTTGCCTACTTTGCCCTGCGGTTTTTCAACGAAGGTCTGCATATCACCAAGCCCAGCATGTACATTGCGCTCATCGGCCTGGTCGTCAATATTGTGGGCAACTATATTTTCATGTACGGCAAACTTGGCTTTCCGGCTATGGGCGCCATCGGTACCGGCTGGTCCACATGCGTGGTGATGTGGGTCATGTTCGGAGCCATGGCATGGTTCACCTTCCGCCGTCGGTTCGAGCAACGCTATCACATCTATGCCGGCCTCAAGCCGCCGCAGTGGGGCTATCAGCGGGAGCTGCTGCGGGTCGGCTTGCCAAACGGGCTCAGTTTCAGTATCGAAGTGGCGCTGTTTGCTTCGGTGGCGTTGATTATGGGATCGTTGGGGATTGTCACAGTAGCGGCACACCAGGTTACTATCAATTTTGCGGCCTTTACGTTTATGATACCGCTGGGATTGTCCATCGCCACTACCGCGCGTGTGGGGTTTGCCATGGGCCGGCGCAATCTGGCGGACGCGCGGCTGCTGGGATTTATCGGCGTCGGCTTGTCGCTTATGGTGATGAGTTGCACAGCGGTTGTCATGATTGTGTTTCCGGAGCTCATCGTCAGCATCTATACGCGTGATGAACAGGTGCGTCAGCTTGCCGTCAAGCTGCTGTTTCTCGCCGGCGTGTTTCAAATATCCGACGGTCTGCAAGTCGCGGGCTTCGGCGCGTTGCGCGGCATGAAAGACACCAAGATTCCCATGCTGGTCAATATCATATCCTATTGGCTGGTAGGCTTCACTTCCGGCTACTTGCTGGGCATGGAGTTCGGTTTTGGGCCGGAAGGTCTGTGGATGGGCCTGATCGCGGGTTTGACAGTCGCGGCGGTTTTACACAACTGGCGCTTTGACCGCTTGACGCGCGGCGCAGCCATGACGCCTCAGACTGGCGTGGTGACAGAAGCGATACCGGCGGTAGCAAAAGCCGTGGAGGTAAAGAAGGATGTGTAGACTCTCTTTTCTCGGAAACTGAAACCGGTAACCATGTAACCCGAAACATCAGAAGCCGACCTTCTGAACCAGCGACCTCACCTGATCTCAAGTCTAGCTTCCGCCACCGGCTCGAGATCTTCTGAATACACGCGAAACAAATACGTGCCGCGGTTGTCGGTCCAGATGGTCTTGTTGACCCAATATGGCGTGATTTGGGCGTCACTGCGTTGAGTGAACTGGTAGTGCTTGTTGCCGCGATAGCTATCGAGCAAAATTTGCGTGCCGTCCGGCGTCACCAGCACCCACTCCAGAAAGTAGGTTTGCGGTTCGAAATCAGGCAAGCGCGCTTCCACCGTCACCAGCCCCACCAGCGTCAGCTCGCCGGCCTGAGGGCTGGCCGGGATCGGCTCAGTTTGCTTGGGCATCGCTGTTATGACGTGCTGCACAATTTCCGCCTGAACCCGATTTGGGCCATGCGTCGCATCCGGCGGCTCGGGTATGGGTTCTTCCGGTTTTTCCGCCGGCCCTGGTTGCACGGAATCCGGCTCGGCGCCGGCGCCATCGTCCGGGGCCGGCGGGCTGATGCCGCCATCATCCTGCGGCGGAATGATATCTTTACCGACGACCTGCGGGCCCTCCTGCGGGCTATCATCAGGCGTGTAGAAAGGAATGTGGATCACAATGCCAAGCGCCAGGGCAAAGGGTCCCAGCCATTTCAGCCGCTTGCGCCACTCGGGTGTAAACTCCGGCACCTTGACCACGCCAAAATCCATACCGGAAAAATACGGCGCCAGGGCCAGGATGAGGAAGAGCAACAATAACGTGCTGCCAAACGCGCCGGGCAGGCCGAATAGCTCAAGGATGCTTTTTGCGGAAGGGTCCATGATTGATGAGATACTCTGTGTTTAAGTCGTAGTTAGTGTCTGACCGAAAACGTCCCAACGGGGTCATTCCCGCGGATTGTAAGCGGGAATCTTCTGCGCGACAGCAAATGGATGCCGGCTAAAGCTTGTCCCTGCATGTCTTTAGCAGGGAACATGCCGGAATGACGAAATAAGTGAGTTTTCGGTCAGACACTAAGTTAGCACAAGCTGCACAATGATTCCGGCGCCGCCAATGAAGCAAGCAACTGCAAGGTCTTCGCAATGAACTGAAATGCCGGACAAAAGTCAATGGTTCGTAGATGAGTTGTCGGCCTGAAGCCTCGCGCAATCGCTAACGCTCATTTTCATCATAATCTAATAGAGTGCTTTTTCCACTGATAACGCGTCCGCAACTTGTTGTGCCAGCCATGTTGAATATGGCCGTCGTGTTGGAGCCGACCTACAACAATCCCGGCATCGATACCCACTTGTTCGGCGAAACGCACAATGTCCTCTTCGTAGAATTTGCCTTTTAAGGTGAATTCTTTGTACAAAGCTTCAGGAATCAGTGTGTTTGCGGCAAAGTCGTCCGCTTGTTGCTCTCGCATTCGATTCTCTGATTGTGTATCATCCCATTCGAGAATAACTTCCTTGCGATTCGGATGTCGTAGCAAATGCCCGAGTTCATGAAAGAGACTGAACCAGAAGATATCTGCCCAGGCGCCACGAATCGTCAACAGCAGCACTGCTTTCTGATTTCCCAGCCAAAAGGTGGCTCCGTGCACATAGGTTTTGGGAAGATGGGGAAGAAGGACAAAGACCACACCTGCCTCAGCAAGAAACTCCTGCAGCACAGGTTCAAATCGTTCCGGAAGCTGTCGTGTTAATGTGCGAATTAAAGGCAGCGTATTTTCCAGTTTCTTTTTATCAAAAGCAGGGCAGACCGTGTTCTGAGCCTGGAGCTCACCTATTCGGAGCCATGTAGCAAGGGCCTCAGGCGATTGGTTGTCATGGTACTTTCCACCACCCTGACGAAAGGCTGGTGCGTACCTTCTTAATTGCGAAATATTCTCTAGCGAAGTAACACCGAAAAAATGTTGTAATTCCAGCACCTTATCTATGGCTCTGGTTTTTCGCTCAACCAATCCGAGCTGTACAAGATTATTGTAGCAGAAGCGAGCAACCAACTTGCTCTCACTTTTCAATTTCTGTCTTTCCTGATGTTGCTTGATTCTGGCCACAGTGAGCCTGTACTCGTCCTCCAGTCCTGTCCAGATATGCGCAGGTACGCCCACGACTTTTTCTAATTGCAGAGCGGTCTCCGGTGTGATGGCTTTTTCACCGGTGAAGATAGCGCTAAGCTTGGTTGCAGGACGATTCATCCGTTTTGCCAGCTCATCCTTGGTCATGCCTAACTCACTTATGACCTCAACCAGGTACTCGCCTGGCGGGATCGGCAGGTCTGAATGAATGTTCTTGTTA
This sequence comes from uncultured Calditrichaceae bacterium, assembly GCA_964629935.1. GTDB lineage: Bacteria > Zhuqueibacterota > Zhuqueibacteria > Oceanimicrobiales > Oceanimicrobiaceae > CAZVSL01. The sequence goes on from CAZVSL010000077.1 coordinate 14,405, forward strand.
TTCATCATAATGTTTGCTCACCTCCTCGATACATACGATTTCCAAATCACTGCCTTCAAGCGTAAACATCAGGCGATAAAACCCCGTGAGGTTGACCGCCCATTGACCTTTTCGATTTCCTTTGAGGGAATGGCATCGCAGTCCGGGCAATTCTTGTAACTCATTAATGCTACGTGTCCGTTTGATAATGTTGATCCGTGAAATATACTTGCGCGCAACGTCCCGACCGTAGGCCTTTTCCGCCTCTTTGTGACTCCGATATTGCTTTTCTAACTTCCGTGTCCGAAAACGAATTTCCACTTGCTGAACACTGGCTGGTAGATGTTTTACCTTTTGGGTAAAAATAAGAAGGTTTTCATATATTTGTCAATCAGTTTCTTTACCCTTTGGGTATAGCAGTCGACTGAAGCGTCCTTGTGGGGCGGGCTTGCAGTTGAGCAATTAACTTGCTATATTCCCCGCGGTTGCAGCTTATTCACAGTCAATAACGCCTGAACTTCACATGCAGAAATCTGAAACCGCAGCCACATCTTCCGCCAAAACCTTGCGCGGCAAAGCTGATCCCAAACCAGTGGTCGAACTCTACGACTTTATCACCGGCGATGAGGAAGCCCGCGTCTGCAAAGACATACCCGAGGAGGCGTGTCGGGTATTGCCCGGCAATTTCTTCGTGCATCTTATTTCATACAGTTGTACCAAAATCGCAGATGCGCTGGCAGATGCCAGGCTCATTCTGGCCTGGCTGTTGAGTGCGTTAGGGGCGCCGCCATTTTTTGCCGGACTGCTGGTTCCGCTGCGGGAATCCGGCGCCTTGCTGCCGCAACTGGCCATAGCCGGTTTCTTACGCCAGGCGGCCCGCAGAAAATGGTTCTGGGTCGGTGGCAGCATACTTGAAGGGCTTGCCGTTCTGGGCATGGCGCTGGCGGCTGCCACGCTGACGGGCACGGCAGCCGGC
>CAZVSL010000078.1:0-15302 GCA_964629935.1 uncultured Calditrichaceae bacterium
GTTGCCGGTATTCTTCACGCTGAATGATTTGGCCGCACTATAACTATCCACAGCCACGCCGCCGAGATCGACGACCCCGGGAATAATTGCCAGCGGAACTGCCGGCAATGCTGGCGGTCGAATATCAACATTGGCATCGACAATGACGTCATAACCGTCCGGCATACCTTCCGGCAGAAAATACCAGGCATCCGTAATGGCATCGGGCGTTTCATCGCCCCAGCCAAAATTGAGATGATAGTAACCATCGGTGTTATAGCCGTCGCACACAACCACATGGCCGGGGACGCAGAAGTCACTGGCCTGAATGCTCAAGGTTGCCGGCCAGCCGTTCATCATGTTGGATTTGAGAATCGTGTAGAGGCTATCAGAAGAACCAACATTCCGGGCCGAGGCATAGCCAAACTTGTTCAGCAACGCAACACTGACGTCATCTGAATAAGCGCCCGAGCCGAAGACATCGTAATCCATTTGTACGGAAATGCCGCAGGCAAAATTGAGCGCTGCAATGTCATTGTTGGTGAGGACCGCTTCGCTCTCATAGTGCATTCTCAAAGTATCGAGATACTTGTTGAGCTGGTGAAATGAAGGGAAGTTACGGTCTGTACTGTCAGCATCGATCCCGATACCCTGGGAGCGAGTGACGTAAGCATCTTCAGCGCCGAAGCTCAGGTCACCGATGTAGCCGTGGTAGTTCACAACCTGTGCCATGGCAGTCGCAACACACCCTACGGCGCCGCGATCACCATAGATGCTGTCGAGCAACAAACTATCGGGACAAAAATCATTGAACGGCGTGCCGATCTGTAACCAGGCTGTTTCCACCCAGCCCCCGGAAGTCGTCATTCCGGGTTCCGGCCACTGACGAAAGGTCAGGTCGAGCGCGGTTGCCGGGCTCTGCTGCATGAGCGTCTGCCACTTCTGATTGGCAGAACGGATTTGCTCATCCGCTTGCATATACGGCAGGGCGGCTTTCCTCAGCGCGATATCCTTCGCCACGAAACGATAGAAATCCGAGTTTGCAACCTTCTTCTCCCAATTGTGGCGAAACGAATAGGCCAGCACCGGCTGAATATCGGTGTCTGCGGAGAGAACAAGAAAGCCCTGTGGGCTGAGATGGACGATGTAGGCCAGAGTCTCGCCGCCCTGGGGATTGCTCAACGCATCGACCGATATAATGCTGCCGGACGCCAGCGCGCTGCCAGAGACAGGCGCTATATTGCGGTGCTTCTGCAGAAAAGCTTCCGCAGCTCTTCTTACTTCGGATTGATCGACTGCCTTTGCGTGGAGCATCACGTTCCCTGCCAGGAACGTGACAGTCAACAGTAAGTAAAGTGCTCTTTTCATTGGGACTCCTGCAAATGTGAGATTGTGAGTTCTTGGGAACGGTAAAACCTGTGCGGTTTCAACCCACTAATCTATATCGGTTGGTGGTTACAGATAATTAATATGTAGATCGTGATCATACCTTGTGATGGCTAAATACGCCTCTCCCAACAGACTCCTGACTTTTCATACTTGAAAATCGGCGGTCATATCTCTATCATGTGATGTTTGGCACAATCCCGAAACAAGCATGCAAAACAGACTTGACAACAACCCGGGAATCGGGAGGCGATCACGTCGCTGTTTGTGGAAAGTATGGACCACAGCAGGCGCTCCGGAATTGGGTCAACTGGCGTGTCTTTTTCATGGTGTGTTCAGAGCTTTTTGGCTACAATCAAGGCAACGAGTGGTTCGTTTCGCACTATCTTTTCAAAAGGAGAAGATGATACAATGATTCTGTTGACGGGCGCAACCGGTTATGTCGGCGGCAGGCTCTTGAAATCCCTTGAAAGCAAAGGAGGTAAGGTACGCTGTCTTGCCCGGCATCCTGAGTATTTGCGCACACGGGTTGCAAGCAAAACAGAAGTCGTGCAAGGGGATATTCTGGACAAGCAAAGCCTGGTGCAGGCCATGCCGGGCGTCGAAATCGCGTACTATCTGGTCCACTCCATGGGCTCGGACCGCGATTTTGAAAAACTGGACCGGCAGGCTGCCCAAAATTTTGGTGAGGCCGCTCAGGAGTGTGGGGTCAGGCGAATCGTCTATCTGGGAGGATTGGGCGACAGCACCGGAAAGCTCTCCGCCCATCTGCGCAGTCGCCATGAAGTTGGCGAGGTTCTGCGCAGCTTCGAGGTTCAGGTGGTGGAATTGCGCGCTTCCATTGTAATCGGCTCCGGCAGTCTTTCCTTTGAGATGGTTCGGGCAATTGTGGAAAGGCTGCCTGTGATGATTACGCCGCGCTGGGTTTTTGTGGTCGCTCAGCCTATCGCCATCACCGACCTGTTAGAATATTTGCAAAAAGCCACAGAACTTGATATGGCGGGCGATCAAATCTTTGAAATTGGCGGCACGGACCGCGTCTCGTACGGCGACCTGATGCGAGAATATGCCAGACAACGCGGCCTGCGCCGGCTCACAATCCCGGTGCCAGTGCTGACGCCCAAGCTATCCAGCCTCTGGCTGGGACTGGTGACGCCGCTTTACGCCCGTGTGGGACGCAAGCTGATCGACAGCATCCGTCACCCTACCGTTGTTGAGGATGATTCCGCCTACCGGGTTTTTGACATAAAACCCAAAGGCGTCAAAGAAGCCGTTGCAGAAGCCCTGCGCAATGAAGACCAGGAATTCGCTGAAACCAGGTGGTCGGACGCATTGTCATCAGCGGGGCCGGAGCAAAATTGGGGCGGGGTTCGCTTTGGCAGCCGTCTGGTAGATTCTCGCGAGGCTCATATTGCGCAAAAGCCAGAAGTAGCCTTTAAGGCTATCCAGCACATTGGCGGGGAGACTGGCTGGTACTATGCGAACTGGCTCTGGCGTTTGCGCGGCTTTATCGATCTGCTGGTCGGCGGCGTGGGCGTCCGCCGCGGCAGGCCACATCCCGAACGTCTCAATGTAGGAGATGCATTGGATTGGTGGCGGGTGAAGGCGTTTGAACCCAATCGTCGTTTGCGACTTGAAGCGGAGATGAATGTACCGGGCCGCGCCTGGCTGGAGTTCGAAGTCGTTCCGGCCGGCTCAGGCACAACAATCAGACAGACCGCGGTTTTCGATCCTGTCGGATTGTGGGGATTGGTCTACTGGTATGGCGTCTATCCCCTGCACAGTCTTGTTTTCGCCGGCATGCTGCGCGGCCTGGCGCGCGCCAGTGAACGGATGGCTAAAAACGGCGGCAGATGATGTGCGATCAGCTCATCGTCGCTCCCAAACAATGCAACCGACGTGCGGTCTCCAGGGTAGCACTGACTGATCTGTCAATCTATATTTTCATAGCGATCAGGCGGTTCTGCGCTTATGAAGGCAAGTATCTTGCTATTATGCGTCTCAAACCAGCTTTAACCGAAAGACAAGAAGCACCATGGCGGTCATCAATCCTGCTGTCAGCCACCAGAACGCGCTCTTCAAACCGGCTTGCTTGTCTCGCAACACCTGCTCGGATTGATTGCGGATATCATCCGGAGAGTGCAGGTTGACGGATAGTTGCTCTGTCATCATCACACCGAGCGCTGAATACAGGGAGATGAGCCACAACAGCAGCGGCGCCACGAACAATCCCTGCAGCCAAACGGCTGGTTCCTCAGGGATGAAGTCGGCGAAGCCAAGGATGCCAAGATAAATGCTCTTGAGCAAACCGAGTCCGGTCATGATGGCTTTGGCCGCATCGCGCACTGCCGTGAGCGATGACTCTACCATCTTCTTGCCCTGCTCCAGCCACAGCGCATCGTCAGGCTCGGGCGGGGCGCTGTCATAGATCTTCTCCGGCATGGCTCAATCCCGCTGGTTTTGTTCGATCATCTCTCTGGTGAGGATAACTTTGCCCTCGGCGCAATCTGTGCAGGGCAGGATGATACGGGCCGGGATGTGATCTGCAGTAATTCCCGGACTGGCTTTTACGACAATATCCGGCCGCAACGCCTTTTCTATATCCACTACATTGACGTGGCCGTTCGGATGACAGCGGACTTTGATCTTGTTTGGCATGCTTGTTGGTTGGTTAATCCTGACAGGATATTAATATAAGGTTGCGTTTCAACTTTTGCAACCAGTCTCCGCACTGATCTATGGGTATGATTTCTGTTATTCTTATCCAATTCCGAGCCCACTGTTGACTTTTTGCCCCGGCACGCTTAGATTTCTGTTTTTTAAAAGCTAAATTGAGCGATTCATGCAAAGAATCTTCACCAGTGGGTTATATGGTGGGTGTTCACGCTTTAGCGTGCATCCCCGCCGCCCGGGCAAGCTGAAGCTTGAACTCCGAACCACCCCGCACAGAAGAATCGCTCAATTCAGGTAAAATATAAGCTTTACGGCAAATCGCAAGCAAAAGGTCACGTATGAGCATCAGAGCGGAAAGAGTGTATGAAGCCAAAAAACGCCCGAAGGCCGAGAACGAATACCGTATCCTGGTCGATAGAATCTGGCCGCGCGGTGTCAAGAAGGAAGAGCTGAATCTGGATGACTGGGCGAAGGAAATTGCGCCCTCCACCTCGCTGCGGAAATGGTTCGACCACGACCCCCAAAAATGGAACGAATTTGAGCAGAAATACAGAGCAGAATTGCAAGCGCATGAGCAAAAAATCGAAAAGATGAGAAAGCTGGCTAAACAGAAGCAAGTTGTGCTTTTATATGCGGCGCGCGAACAAGAATACAATCAGGCAAAATTTCTTGTTACTGAGCTACGGTCACAATGATGATATTGCGGTCCGGCTGGTCTCGCAGGTGATTCTGTGCAACTGGCCGGTGGCGGCGAGCTGGCGGCACAAAGCCCGGCAGAATCAAAGGCATCTCAAAATCGAGGCGTTCGCGAGATTGTCACGAGGTGTGCTCGCTGAAATCGAAGAGAAAATTTCCCGCTTGCAGAGATTTTGGGGAAATTCTGTCAAGATGGAGATGACTCAATTTACCGGGAATGATTTTCTCGCCAAAATGTATTATGACAGAATATTCACCATCTTCCGGGTCTTATAAGTGAACGCACGACAGTCATGGCATTGCCCCTATTTGGTCTGTCCCCTTCCGGCGGATTTACCAAATACAAGCTGATTGGACTAATTTATCGATTCATATTGTTTCTGAATTTGTGGCCATTTCGATGGAACAAACCGCAATCTTCCAGCGCTATATATAAAGTACGTGCCCAGACGCAAAACGAGGCAATATCGAATTAGCTTGACTTATTCATTTGAGAGTCCTATTTTAGCGGTTGTCCACGTTTTCCTGTTGCGTCGAGCCCTCGGCCACCCCGTGTCTTAATAATTTCAGAGGATTACTTTTGCGTCACTGGTCCCGACCACAGATGCAATTCTATCATCTAAAAGGCTTCTTGGCCTGATTCAAACAAACTCTCAGACACAAAAAAACTACCATTGGCTGTACAGCGCGGTGTAATACACGGAATCATCCTGGCCAACGCTATTAAACGTTGCAGGCCCGGTAAATTTTGACAATTGATTGTGTGGCGTCTTATGCCGCCTATGTATGAAGAAAGGAATAAGCAGGAATGAGTTCGAACAATTCAAATAACCAACAAATGGCAACGGGCGTTCTACAGACGCTCCAGCGCGGCGGCGGCTTTTTGCGAGATGACAAAAGGTCTTTCCAGCCAGGCAATGATGATGTATGGGTATCATCGAAAGTAATTCGGGAGAACGGGCTGGTTGACGGTGCTGTTGTCACCGGCGCCATACAGAAAGGCTCCAAAGGCTACCAGCTTGCCAGGGTTGAATCCGTGTGTGGTCTGACGCCAGAAGAGTTCCGCAATAGAAACCGGTTTGACCGGCTCGTACCCATCGACCCACACGAGCGTTTCCGGCTTGGCGACAGCGGCATTGTCACCATGCGTATCATCGACCTGGTGGCCCCGATAGGCAAAGGCACACGCGGCCTGATCGTCGCCTCTCCCAAAACCGGCAAGACGCGGATCCTGGAAGAAATCGCCAATGCGATCCATGCCAGTAAACCGGACGCTCGCATTGTGGCACTGCTCATTGATGAACGCCCGGAAGAAGTGACGCATTTCCGCCGCAACGTCGAGGCCGAGGTGCTGGCCAGCTCCAATGACCAGAGCATCGAATCCCATATCAATCTGGCTGAGCTTACTCTGGCGCATGTGCGTTGCGAGCTGGAATGCGGCCGGGACATCGTTGTGCTGGTCGACAGTTTGACGCGCATGGCGCGTGCGTTCAACAAACAAAACAACAGCGGCAGCCGCACGCTCTCCGGCGGCCTGGGCGCCAAAGCGTTGGAAATCCCGCGCCGCTTTTTCGGCCTGGCGCGCAACATCGAGAATGGCGGTTCCGTGACCGTTATTGCCACCGCGCTGGTGGATACCGGCTCGCGCATGGATGACTATATCTTCGAGGAATTCAAAGGCACAGGCAACAGTGAGATTGTGCTGGACCGCACACTTGCCGAAAACAGAATATTCCCGGCGATCAATCTGAGAGCGAGCGGCACGCGCAAAGAAGAGTTGCTCTACTCGGAGGAGGACATGCAAGCTCTCACCATGTTGCACCGCCAGATTGCCGACAGCGAGCCGAAAGAGGCCATGCATGGCATGCTCAAGCTCATCAGGATAGCGCCAACCAATGAGGAGGTGCTGGCGCGACTGCGCTCGTAAGTGATCGAACGGGCCGCTTGATAGGCACCGCGTGAACAGGCGGATGAATCTGCTCGGTCTCAACTTCCCACCTGGTATCAAAAAACAAGTTCGCCGACTTTCTCATCATTCTTTTCACTTCAGCGTCACGGCACAGGAATAGGGAGATGATATGATCTCGATCAAGACGCTTTTTCTCAGCCTGAGTTTATTCTATCTGGTCAACCAGAACGGCTGTGCACAGGAAACCAGCTCAAATCGACAGGGAGCGGAAACTATGCCTGAAAAAGAAATCGAAGTTGTTCTACGTGAGCACACGGATAGCCTGATGGCCATCCCCGGCGTGGTCGGCACAGGGCAGGGTCGTTGCAACGGTGAGCCGTGCATCAAGATTTATGTTGCCAAAATGACCGCCGAGCTCGAACAGAAGCTTCCCCGAAAGTTGGAGGGGTATACCGTGGAAGTCGAGGTCACAGGCGGATTCCGGGCCTTGCCCCGAGAATAGACTTGCTGCGCGCCGCTGTCCTCTATGCCTTCTGTTTTACCTTATACAGCACCTGCCCCAAATATCCGCCGCTATTGATTTCAGCGATGTAGAGCCCGGGCTGCAGATGGGCGCTTCTCTTTAACATCGGCTCGGATAGATTATCCAGCAAGACGCCGGCCTCCCAGGTCTTGTTGCCATCATCCAGCAAGACTGGCGCATCCTCCTGAACCAGCTTTTGCAAAATTTCTCTCAAAGTCATGTGAAAATATGTCCTTTCTTAGCAAGCCGAACGATTTCGAAGTGACTTATGTTATATCGTGAAATGCAGCTCTTTGCACCTACGTCAAACGCTCACATAAGTTCACGAAGCTGCTGCGCTCAGATGCTTTGTTTTCGCAGAACGGGTTAAGAAAACGCCACTGGCAATCGATACATGAAGTATGACAAAGCTAACCACACCCTGATGGCGCAGACATAACGGCGGCTGATTTCAATCTCTCGCAACAACTTAACTTTAATTGTGAACAAGGCATCACCTCGTTCCGCGATAATCGCGTTGTCATTCTCGATGCGAATGCTATTGGCCTGCTGCGCAAGAAGATTATCGATGCCATCGGTGAAACCGGGGCACGCAAGCTGATGCTTCAGCTCGGCTATCAAAATGGCTTTTCTGATTTTATGCAGATGAAGCTTAACTACTCTTTTGACAGCGAACTGGAGCTGCTGACCTCCGGCCCGGTGATCCACACCTGGGAAGGTATCGTGCAGGCCACGCCCAAAGAGATTCGCTTTGACCGGGCGAAAGGCGAATTTTATTTTTCCGGAATCTGGCGTAACTCTTACGAAGCGGAGCAACATCTGTCATTCTATCATGAAGCCTCCGAACCAGTTTGCTGGACATTGATGGGCTACGCCTCCGGCTGGAGTACGGGCTTTTTCGGCTCGCCGCTTGTCGCCATCGAACCGGTCTGCCGGGGCATGGGCCAAGACCACTGTGAGTGGGAAATTCAACCGCCCGAGGTGTGGGGCGATGCGGCCAGAGTCTATCTGGAAGCCTATCAAGAATTTTTCGCCGGAATGTAGGACAAATGGCAGAGACGCTGCTTAAATACTACAAGTATGTCTACGAAGAACGGGGGTTGCTGGGCAAGATGGAGCTGGCACAACAAACCAAGATACCATCAACCCTGGCAGCCACTGCACCGGACAATAGTGAGAATATCGAGCTGTTCCGCGAGGTGGTGCAGAAGATTACGGGGAAGGATGCGCCAGAGTTATAGTGCCTTAGCCGTAAAGGCTTACCATTTTTTGGCAAGACTGGGAAATCAAAGTTCAAATGTGAAAATACAAAATGACAAAGCAAAATTCCAAACCGAATTCAAAATTTGATTTGGTTCCGGTCGTAAGAACCCCGGGCTGTTTACAGGGTCTGTTGATATCCCGTGTTGCTTACGGGACTTCGTCCGGTTTAGGGAAATGTAATCTTATCTCACACTTCGACTTCCGCTGAACATACGCTCAACATCGAAATTCTGACTTTTAGAGAATAGCGTCGGTGTTCACGCTTCAGCGTGTCGTAACAGCCTAAGGGGGTGTGAATAAATAACTCGGCATTCTATTATGGTACCAGGCCTGGCTACTAAAAAAAGCGAAGACTTTTCGAAGTTCACCAAGTTATTTTCACACCTCCTTAAAGGCTGAACACCCAACGTATTGACCTTCCGTTGCATGAATAATGCAAGCTAATACGCATAAATCGGCGCCCAAAATAAAGAAAGCCAGCGTTAAACGCTGGCTTCCCAGTCTCCCACATCTAAGGTAAGATAAGAAGATGTGATAAAAGTGTAGGGACTCAAAATATATATCAACGGAAATAGAAATGCAAGCACTATTTACAAAAATCGCCTGCAAAATGTCTAGGCAGGGACTACTTTCATCAGCACACCTTGAATCGTTTGCCGCTGGCAGAAACGCCAGCCATTCCCTGTTCGGCCAGCCGTCGCTCGATTTCTTTCGAGGTCCTGGTTACTGACAATCCGCCCAGTGCCGTGCACCTGAGATCGTTCGGAATGCTGTGGCCAACTTTGTCCATTGCTTCGATTACCTCGTCGAGCGGGATGAGATGGTCATAGTTTGCCAGGGCCATGTTGGCGCAGGAAAGGGCATTGGTTGCGGCCATGATATTCTTGCCGAGACAGGGCGCCTCGACGCGATTCGCGATGGGGTCGCACACCATGCCAAACGAGTTCTGCAATGCTATAGAGGCCGCCGACAATGACTGCGCCAGCGAGCCGCCCGCCATTTGCACGATAGCTGCAGCAGCCATACCGGCCCCGGAGCCACATTCTGCCTGGCAGCCGCCGACCTCAGCAGCAAAGGTGGCGTGGGCCGCCACAAACAATCCGATCACGCCAGCAGCCAGCATCGCCTGAATCGTTTGCTCTTCGGAAAGCCCGAGCGTCTGGGCCGCGCCCAGCACTGCACCAGGCAATGCCCCGCACGAACCGGCAGTCGGAGCTGCCACGATGACGCCCATCGAACTCTTGACCTCCATCATGGCCGTGACAGACATGATGATCGTGTTCAGCACATCGCCCTGCACCAGTTGTTTCTTCTGCATCAGCTCCTTGAAATTGACCGACTGGCAGCCAAGAATGCGGTCCTGGTATTCGGTACCCTGCAGGCCCGAGGCGATAGAGCTGCGCATGATCTCGACAATGCCAGCCATCTTTTGCCAGACCTGTTCCTGCATCAAATTGCCGCGGGCGCATTCGTAATGCACTGCCAGCTCCCACAAAGCCAAATTCTTGTCGTGATTGTAGGCCAGCATTTCCTCAGCCGTGATAAAAGGCACGCTCAGGTTTTTGCGGGATAGAACCGGCAGCACCGGATTCAGCTTTTTGACAGCGGTGACAACATCCATGCCCTGGAGCTCCGCCATGATCTCATCAGGGGGAAACGCTTGCGCCTTGACTTGCACGAATGTTTCGCGGCCACGGCAAATGATGCAATCGTCGTGCTGGATCGTGGCCACGACATATTGGCGTACCCGTTCCGGCTCTTGCGTGTAAATGAGCGTTTCGCAGAAGTCACCAGCCATTTCAACCGGCGCGCCGTCGATGGCGACGATTTCAATCATGCCACCGCCGACGGAAAGCGCGACGAGCTCGTGCGTTTCTTTGTAATTTTTGAGCGTAATCTTATATGTGTTCGGGTGCTCAGCAGAGATATCGACGATTCGAATTTCCGTGTCGATACCAGCTTCCATGATCGCCTGGCGGTAGCCGGCTAGCCGTTGATCGTGCGCTTCCCAGCCAAGAAAGCCGCCGAAAAGCCCCATATCAGAGCCCTGGCTTTCGTGCGTCGTGGCCAGTGAGCCGTTGGGGTCGAATTCGATCACCGCCTGCTCGATGGCGCCATCCATCAAATCACGGCATAGCCGCCCGATCCTCAGGGACGCGGCGCAGTGCGAGCTGGACGGCCCGCGCATTACCGGTCCGATGACATCGTTGAAAATGCTGGGATAATTCATCTCTGATCTCCTGGTTGGGCTGATTAACCAATTAAGGTACACAATCAGGACCGGCAATTCAAGTCATTTTTGGTAAGTGACGTTCATGGGAGACTGCACGGGGGAGGGTTGCGAAAAGAACAGGAGTTCGAAATAGTGGAATTTTATGTATTGATAACAACCTAAACCGGACGAGCCGGAACCAAATCAGATATTAAAACGGAAAAATCAAAACGACATATTAAAATTTAAAACTGGCAAGCCTATCGATAAATCGATTGGTTTAAGTACAAGAGGACAGCCTTTTTTGAATTCGGTTTTAGATTTTGCTTTGTCATTTTGCATTTTCATATTTGAACTTTGATTTTCCAGTCTTGCCCAAAAAACCGGTCCTGAGTTTATCGAAGGATGCTAAGGCTTTACGACTAAGGCACTAATGTCGGTCACCCGTTCTTGCTGAGCTCTAATAACACCAAACCCTGCTTTGTGACAATACGCTTCATGCGCCAGCGTGAAATAAGCCCAAAGGCAAACATACCCAGCAAGCCGCCGCCAAACATGGTCAGCTCATGGGAAACCGCGCCAGGCGGCAGCGGCAAGAAATCAAACAGGAGGATACCAGCCAGAAAGCCCACCAGCGGCAGGCCGTATTGCAGGAGTGAGAGCCTCAGCAGAGAGCTGCCATTCATCGTGACTTCGACGCGGTCACCGACACGTGCGCCAACCGGGTTGTGGGCGACCAGCCGCTGTTCTGTACTGCCATTCGGTCGGCAGAATAGGCGCGCACCACATTCGTTGCAGGTGTTGTGCAGACACAGAACGGTTGCCTGGTGTCCTTTTATTTCAACGACATATCCCGTATCGACCACAGTCTGATTCATCACGCCACCTTTGGAGCCGAAAGTGCTTGTCTCGAATTATTGTCGATGACCACCAGACACTCGGTCGAACATTTGTCCGTCGGCAATTTCGGCTCTGTGCCGTAAGTCTCATAGTTGATGATGGCGAGATTGTTTTCCAGTACCATCTTGCCATCGTCTACGGCGCGCAGGCAGATGCCGCAACCGATACAGGCGCGGGTGCAGACTTTGCGTGACTCTTTCGGGTTGTCATGATTGCGGCACAGCACGAACAGACGGTGGCTTTCCGGATGCAGCTCAATGACGCCACGCGGGCAGGCATCCACGCAGTTGCCGCAGCCCGTGCATTTTTCGTCGATGACCAGCGGCAGGCCGTTGTCATTCATGAACATAGCATCGAAGGTGCAGGCATTGACGCAATCGCCGTAGCCGATGCAGCCATAGTCGCACAGCTTCTCGCCGCCGGCGACCAGGCTGGCAGCCAGGCAACTCTGGATGCCAAGATAGCGGCCTTTGCGTGCTGTCTCCGCTATGCCGCCCTGACAAAACACGCGGGCAATCAGACGCTCTTTGTTCTCCACTTCAACGCCCATGATAGCGCCGATTTCTGCCATAGCGTCCGCATCGCAAACGGGACAGCCGGACACTTCGGCTTTGCCGAGCACGACGTTTTCAGCAAAATTGGCGCAGCCGGCATAACCGCAGCCGCCGCAGTTGGCGCCCGGCAATAACTCCAGAATTTGCGCAATACGCGGGTCTTCTTCCACGCGCAGCTTTTTATCAGCCAGACTCAATCCGGACGAAAACAGAGCGCCAAGACCGCCCATGGCGCCTATCGAAAGAAGTAGTGTTGTTATTTCCATAGGTTGTCTTTCTTAGCTTTATTACGACCTATACCACCATGACACGAAGTTCTCAAGACTCACGAAGTCTTGCAAGAAAAGTGACTTCAAGCTGCAATGCAAACCCAAACCAGATGTCATGACTATCTTTAAAACTTTGTGAATCTTGGTGCTCCTTTGTGCCTTCGTGGTCATGAAATACTCATCGCAAAAGTACTCTAATTCGAAATCAAACCCGCAAACCCCATGAACGCCAGTGCCAGACAACCGGCGACGATCATGGTGATGCCTGCTCCCTGAAACGGTTTTGGAATATCGGCCAGGTCCAGCTCCTCGCGGATGCCGGCCATGATCACCAGCGCCAGGGTGAAGCCGGCGCCGGCGCCGAGCGCAAATACCAGGCTTTCGATAAAGGAATAGTCGCGCAGTACTGAAAACAACGCCAGGCCGAGGATGGCACAGTTAGTGGTGATCAACGGCAAAAAGATGCCAAGGGCGTCGTAGAGCGGTTTGCTGATCTTGCGGATGAACATCTCCACCAATTGCACCAACGAAGCGATGACCAGAATGAAGGCCACATATTCCAGTATCTCCAGCCCAAACGGCGCCAGCAACTGATGGTAGATCAGCCAGGTGACAGCCGCTGCAATAGTCATCACAAAGGTGACGGCCATACCCATGCTGGTGGCTGAGGAAATCCGCCGCGATACGCCCACAAACGGACAGATACCCAGAAAGTAAGTCAGGACGAAGTTATTGATAATTGCGGCCGACACAAACAGGAGGATGAGATTCATGCCTGCGCCCTCCGCTCGTTGAGTTTGTTCACCGCGCCGATGATCAGTCCCAGCGTTAGAAATGCGCCCGGCGGCAGGATCATTACCAGCCAGGGCTCGTACCAGTCTCCGAGCATCTGCATACCAAAGATCGAACCGGAGCCGAGCAATTCGCGCACGCAGCCAAGCAGCAGCAAGACCAGGATGAAGCCCACGCCCATGCCCAGCGCGTCGATGATGGACCGGCCCACTTTGTTTCTGGAGGAAAAGGCTTCCTGACGCCCAAGAATCAGACAGTTCACCACGATCAGCGGCACATACGGACCGAGCGCCTGGCTGATACCGGGATAAAATGCGGCCAGGAACCTGTCTGCGACGGTCACGAAAGTCGCGATGATGACGATGTAACCGGCGATGCGCACCTGGTGCGGAAAGATCTTGCGCAGGGAGGAAATAATGGTACTCGAGCTTATCAGCACAAACGTCGTGGCCAGCCCCATGGCCAGGCCGTTGACCGCAGAATTGGTCACGGCCAGGGCGGGGCATAAGCCCAGCAGAAAACGCAGCACCGGGTTTTCGTCCCAAAGACCTTTTAGAAACTCCAGACGTAAAGGCGGCGACTTTTTCTTTGACGTCACCATGTCTGGTTCAAACTGCTGTGTGTCGAGAACGTCTGGCAGCGTTGTGGTTTCATCTTGCAGCATCATGCACCTGTTGCTGTATTCATTCTATTTGTGATGCGGTCGATTGCGCGTATTGCCTCTGCGCCTTCTCTCGCCATTCGTTTATGATGCGCGCCACGGCTTCCGAGGAGATAGTCGCGCCTGTAATCGCCTGCACCTGTGATTCGCCGCCCGGCTTTTCATTCTTCACGACTTCGATATCCTGCTCCAGCAATAGCCCTCTGAACTGAGCTGTAAACCAGTCTGGATTGGCTTTGTGAGTCGGATCCTGGACGATCTTGGTTCCGAGGCCGGGCGTCTCGATCTGCTCCAGAATCTTGATTCCCGTGATTTGGGAAAAATCCGGCTTCACGCCCACCAGCATGACAATGTTGCCCTGAAAACCGCTGCCCTCGGCTTGAAACGCAATGCCTACGGTTTCGTCATCACGCTTAGCGACAAAGAAGGTCATGGCTTCGCCGGCGAGCTCTGTATAGGACTCGTGTGGCGGCAGCACTTCAGCGATGGCAGCTTTGCGGGCAGCTTCACGATGGTAATCGATTCGCGGTTGGGTAAAGCTGTCCCAGTAGGAAAGTACGCCGCCGGCAAGCATGGTAATTGCGGTCAGAACCAGAATCATTTTGGCTGGCAGACTCATGACGCCGCCTCCCCGAAGAATCTCGGTCTCGTATAACGGTTGAGCAACGGTGTGATGGCATTCATCAGGAGGATGGCGTACATCACACCCTCGGGCAGGCCGCCAAAGAGCCGGATGATCAGCAATACCACGCCGGCGCCGATGGCAAATATCCACGTACCTTTTGGCGTCACCGGCGAGGTCACCGGATCCGTGGCCATGAAGAAGGCGCCCAGCATCAGCCCGCCGGCGAGAAGCTGAAACACCGGGTCGGGATGTTGAGCTGAGTCAATCAACCAGAAGATGGCGCCGCCGATAGCCACCGTACCCAGAAAACCAACCGGGATGCGCCAGTCGATATGCCTCTTGATAATCAAAAACAAACCACCGGCCAGAATCGCCAGGGCAGAGGTCTCACCCAGCGAACCACCGATGTTGCCGATGAGCAGATCATTCGTGGCAGCAGCTACTTTCTCAAACTTGAATTGACCAAGGGGCGTCGCGGCTGTTATGCTGTCTACCAAAGCGTACTTTGGCGTTTCAGGCCAGCTCCAGGTGGTCATGGCCACGGGAAAGCAAGCCTGCAGAAATGCCCGGCCCAGAAGAGCCGGGTTAAATATGTTGAAACCGAGGCCGCCAAAGATCTGCTTACCTATGGCAATCGCAAAAGCAGCTCCGATGACAACGGCTGACAACGGCAAAGCTGGCGGCAGGGTCAACGCCAGCAGCAGTCCGGTCAGCACCGCGCTGCCGTCTTTGATGGTTACTGCCTCGCCCTTCATGCGATTGAGCACGATTTCCGTTGCCACAGCAGTGATGATAGCAACAGCGATGACAATCAAAGCGCGCCAGCCAAAGAACAGAAACGCCAGCAGCGTCGCGGGCGC
>CAZVSL010000079.1:0-12110 GCA_964629935.1 uncultured Calditrichaceae bacterium
TGAAAGAACTGGAGCTCGGATTCGACGCAGAGCTATCGGGTGCGCTGGCGCTGGAGTTCACCTACTACCGGCAACGTGCGGAAAACAGCATCTTCGAAATCATCAACTCGCCCTCCACCGGCCTGCCGCCTACACCGGTTAACGTGGGCGAGATCGAAGGCAGCGGCATCGAAACCTTGTTGCATGCGACCGTCCTGCGCAAACGCAACGTCGATCTTTCGATGATCCTGGTCAATAACTGGCGGGAAAACGAAGTCACGGATATCGGCAGCTCACAACCGATTTTCGACAGCTTCGGCTTGAACGTGATCACCGAAGGCGTCGGCAAGCATGAATTCTATACCGAGCCTTTTTTGGGCGCCCTGTTCTTCGAAGACGGTACGTATTTCGGCCCGGATTTCGGCGACGAGCCCACGGCGCACGGCAATCCGATTCCGAGTTATTCCGGTTCCCTGTCCTTTAATTTGCGTCTGTTCAAGAACCTCACGTTATTCGGGCTGGCTGACTGGGCCACTGGCCACAAAATATGGAATGGCGGCAAGGCTCTGGCTTTTCTGGCCGGCAACAATCCGCGCTACAATTTGCTCGCCACCCAACTTGGCATCGCTGGCACCTTTGAGGCGGACGGCGTCGCCTTCGACGTGGAGCCGGTCGAGGGCGTGACGCCCTTCACTCCCGGCACGGAGCGCTACATCGCCGCCGCAGAGGAATTCGCCCGCATGGACCCGCTGCTGCCGGCAAATTTCATCGAGGACGCTGATTTCCTCAAATTGCGGGAAATCAGCATTGGCTACAATTTCCGGGACATCGTCGGCAACCTGTTTGGCGGCGGTATGCCGGTGCGCGAGGTGTCGCTTATTCTCTCAGGCTACAATCTGCTCACCGCGACCAAATACAGCGGTCCGGAAGTCGAGGTAAACTGGTCCGGCGCCCGCGACCTTGAGCGGGGCCAGGATTATTTTACCCTGCAAAGTCCGAGGACGTATAATCTTACGTTGAGTGTTTCGTTTTAGTCCGGCTTGTGCCATAAAAATTCGCTTCGCGTAAGGCAAGTCTCCGCTTCAACAACAGCGGAGCAACCAGGTTAACTGAAAAATTCACACCTCAGGTATCATTTCGCTAAGGCCATGTTTGTTGGGGCCTTGCCACAAGATTAAGCGAGGTTCGTGAATGTTTCAGGTCAGGCCGACAAAAACGTTCTTGACTATCACATGGCAAATATGTATAGTGTGCCTATACATAAATGGAGAGTTATCATGAAAGCCCGTGTTGTGGATCTTAGGTACAAAATGAATGATATTCTAAAGGCTCTCGAAAGAAATGAGGAAGTAACTGTTCTTTACCACGGCAAAGTCAAAGGAATTATTGTTCCGACCAAAAAGGAAGAAAACAGAAAGATGAGCGAGCATCCTTTTTTTGCAATGTCAGCGGCAGATGGGCAAGAGTCTGTTCAGCAGACGTTAGACAATCTTAGAAAGTCCAGATATCATGATCTTTGACACAGATATTTTCATCTGGGCTCAAAGAGGTAATTTAAAAGCCGCAAATCTAATGGAGAAATCGAAAGACAGGTATCTCTCCATTCAAACTTACATGGAACTACTGCAATGCGCCAAGAACAAGTCCCAGCATAAGATCATAAAAGATTTCATTGTTTCCTATGGTTTCAATGTCCTGCCCTTGACAGAGAACATAGGTCACCGAGCCTCGATTTATATTGAGGAGTACACACTCGCCTCAGGACTGAGATCGGGCGATGCAATCATTGCCGCTACGGCTGTAGAGAATAACATGACCCTTGCTTCGAGCAATATCAAGCATTTTAAGGTAATAAAGGATTTGAAAGTTAGAGCTTTTAAGCTATGACAAGAAAAGCAACATCCGCCGAAGCAGCAAATGATTCTTGTTTGGTTGGTGAGCTTAAGTTGCAGCCTATAGAAGATAAGGTTGGTTGATTTTAGAAACGCACAATCAAACCACGGAACAAACAAAATGAGTTTGCAACGCTTCCTGCTTCTGTTTTTATTTCCCATCATCCTCCTCTCCTGCGATGAGTTCGTCAATGATGTTGAGCCACCCATCGACCAGATCGACAGCGACAAGTTAACAGATGAAAGCCAGATGCGCTTTCTTATAGCGGGCGTGCAGCAGCGCTTTGCTACCACGTATGATCAGACCATCGTGCTGGCGGATGGCTTGTCCGACGCGTTCTTCTTTGACCTGAACGTACCGGGCGCCACCTTCTTCAGCTTCGAAGATATCGACTTTGCTGACATCCGCCCGGAGAATGCTTCCGTTGAGGCGCAGTTTCAGGACCTGGGCGAGCTGAGATTCCTGGCCGACGATCTCTTGCGCCGCGCTCGCGAGCTTCAGTTTTCGGATGCGGATCTGCGCCGTGAAGTTTTCTTTACCGGCCATTTCTATGGCGGCATCGCGCGCTATTTGTTGGCAGCCTATTGCGGACTGACGGAAACCGAGGGCGGCGGCGTGATCGACAATGGCCCATTCCTGCCCTCCGCGCAAATGTATCAACAAGCAGCAGACCGCCTGCAGAGCGCGCTCAACCACAGCAATGATCCCTATGAGCGCAGGGTCACAAATTCCATTATTGCACGCGCTTATCTGTTCAATGGCGAGCGCCAACGCGCGCAATCATTCGCCGGGGATGGGATGATTGCGGGCGATGCGCCATTCAGAACGCGTTACAGTCCGGAGTCTGCAAACTTCTACTGGTCGCAAGCCGGCCGGGGCCAGACTCAATTTGTTGCCGACGACCGTTTCGCAGACTATATCTTTACGGAGCCGGCAGAAACAACGCGGGTGAAAATCGAGGGCATATTGGGCTTTGACGACGAAACAGTTTTCTGGCGCCAGATTCGCTATCCGGAGATAGACTCGCCCATTCCATTTATGACTTGGCAGGAGAACGAGCTGATGCTGGCCGAGCTCGATTTCTTTGGCGGCGCCATGGGCCCGGCGCTAGCGCGCATCAATCTTGTGCGTGCATCCTTTGGCTTAGATGATTTGGACAGGCTGGATTTGGAGACCCTGCTTGCCGAACGTGAAAAAACCATGTTTGCCCAGGGACTGCGCCTGGTGGACCAGCGGCGTTTCAATGAATTTCATATCGAGGGTGGCTGGCAATACCTGCCCATCCCGGAAACGGAACGATTGAACAACCCGAACCTCAACTAAGCAGATCGAGCTGTTGAATCATCTTCTTTGTCTTGTTGAGATTGATCATGCGGAAATCCTCCCCGAACTGCTTACCCTTTTGCTCGAACAGCGTGCGAATGTTATCGTCCATAGTGAAGTAAATTATCTGCCATCCCATCTCAGCCAGGTCGGCGACTTTATCGACCAACCATTTCCGCCGCTGCCAGTCCGAGTACTGAAATGCATCATCCAGAATCAGGAACAAGCTTTGCTCCTGCATCAGCTTTCGGCTCATGCCGATGCGCAACCCCAGCAGGATCTGCTCTTGCGCGCCTGTGCTCAGCTCCGCGACATCAAAGATATTGTACTGGTCCGATACCGTCAATCGCTCGCCATCGAGTGACAGGTTATCATACCGGTGCGTGAGCTGAAAAATCGGCTCTTGCACGATCTTCGACTGCAGGCTTTCCACGATCTTGCTGTCTTCATCACGGCGCAGCGCTTCAATTTCCTGATTGACGGCCAGCTTGCCCAGAACTTCCGCAGTGATGCTGCGGTATTCGTTTAGCAGCCGCTGCCGGTTTTCACGCAAATTGGCAATGATGCTCTCCCAGGGCATAGCGATATCATCTCCGGTCTGCTGGCAGATGCGTTGCTTCAGGCTTGCCAGGACCTGAGTAGCATCCGTGAGCTTCTGGTGTATCGCAGCTATTTCCTGCTCAATCTCCTCTAAACCTTGCTGGCTATACTGCACCTCCGGTGGCAGATCGATAAAATCGGCCGGATCGACATTCAATTGGGCCAGGAAGAGTTCCTTGTCACGCAGCCTTGTCTCCAGCGCCCGCGCTTCCCTCTCGAGGTCGTTTACTGTTTCCTCCCAGGCCCGGTCTTCAGGTACGCTGCCGGCGAGCAGGCGGAATTGCTCTTCGAGCTTTAATTTCGTGGTGTGCAGTTGCGGCAGCTCATCCCGGAGCTGCGTTGCAAGGAGCCTGGCTGTGTTGTAGTCCGATTCCTTTTGCTGCATCAGCTCGATCAGATCAGGCAGCCCGGTCAGCTCGCGGCCGAACAGCTTGTAGAATCGTTCTCGCAGCCTCTCTAACAACCTGCGATATTTGATGAAGAAAACGACGCCTGTGATAAGGGCGCTGCCCAAGCAGGCGAGCGAGTAGATCTGCTCGCCGAGGTAGGACAGAACGCCAGCAGCGACGATAAGCAAAATCGGCAGCGCCAGCCAATAAGCGGAAAACGGGCGCGCCTCGCGCTCGATCAGACTTTGGTAGACGGTTTGGGCATTTTTTAGCCACTCATAATTCTGGCCCCTGGTTGTCGCTTCTTCTTGCCGCGCCGCCTTTTGCTTGTATTCCTGCTGTTTGCGGCGGTACATTGCCAATTCTGAACGCAGTGCTGCGACTGTTGCCGTGGAAAGCCGGCTGCACTTGGTTTGCAGCTTGTTGATTTCCGTATGAGCTTGAAAAGCCAGATAACGTCGCGCCCGCAGCATCTGTTGTTTTTCCTGCTCCAGTTTCTGCAGCCGGAGATGCAGTTGTTTGCGTGGGCCGGCGGAATAAGATTTGTCCAGCTCAGTAAGCAAGACGTCTATGGTTTTGAGCTGATTTTCCAGCGTCTGGCGGGCGCTGAGCTCGCCACGTCGTGGTCCTGTGATATCCGTGCCGACTATGCTGGCGTCCTGAATTGTCTTCGAAATCTGCTTTTGAATTGCGTCCAGGATGCTGCGATTCGACAGCAACTGTTTCAGGATGTTGCGGTCGATGCCGCCAGCCACGCGGGCGATGGCTACCTCGGCGCCCTTAACCACCAGCAGTTTGGAAAAATCTGTTGGCAAGCCCGGATGAGATTCCTGCCAGAAATCTTCAAGCTTCTGTTCCGAAATCGGAGAGAATTCAACCAGGGTGTTGGCGTTAAGCCCGGCAACGCGAACTTTGCCGCGCCCTTGCTCTTGTCGCAGACGCCAGGGTTTGACCTGCCGAAAAAGAGAGCGGATGATGAACTCGACCAGATAGGTCTTGCCGTTTTCATTGTAGCCATAAACCAGGTTGAATTTGCCCAGCTCAAATCCAAACTGCAAGTGCGGTCCCAGACTCTGGACACTGATATCTTTGATATAAATCCCCATTATTCAATCACCATAAATGACGTGCAAAGCCTTTAGCAGAATCTCTTCCTGAGTCGGCGTGCCATAGTGCGACTCGAGCTTGATTCTTCTGACGCGCTCCTTCACCCTTCGCACAACCTCAGCACGGGCGGCATCATCTGCCACATAGACTTCAGATAAGTCCGGCTCGCCATCCTTATAAAAGCGGAAGTCTTTAAATGCCTGCAAGACGGCCTCTTGCACGGCGCGCTTGTTTTTTGTATAGCCCACAACCTTCACCTGCACGCGAACTCGCTCTTTCTCAGCCGGCTGGACCTGCCATCCAGCCAGGCGCTCGTGAATTTGCTGTGTTAAGTACTCGATTTCGTCATCGACAGGCAGGACGAGGAAGGATTCGTTGAAATAGATAACCTCGGAAACAAGCGCATGGGACTGGAGTGCGCCGCTTGTGTCATCCAGAATCAGAAAACGGCGCCGGCCGGTTTCGCGTATATCGAGGCCACACGGGGAACCCGGGTAGCAGACCCTCTCACCGTCCACTGGTTTGTGCACGTGGCCCAGCAGCGCCAACAACGGTCTGAAGCGCTCGAGGTCCATTCTGGTAAACGGCATATAAACGCCCGGCTCCAATGGATTTCGCTCCTGCAGGCCTTCGATCCAGTCGCCGTGACCAACCAAAATCCAGCGGTTGGCCGCCAACGAAACTTCATGGGCGGCAATCTCTTCGCCCATGGTTTTTTCCTTGTCATAGGGTAGGAACAGGAACTTCAGACCATTCTCAGAAAAGGTCCTGACATGTGGCGCACCCACAACCTCCACATTAGCTGCGGTAAAGGCGCTGCTGTCCAGGTCCCAGTCATGATTTCCGGGCAGGATGATCACTTTTAGTCTTGCATATTCAGGCCGGCGACAGATTTGTTCGAACTCCGCATAATTCCGGCCAGATTCATTGAACGCATCTCCTGCCAAAATCAAGTGAGAGATATCAAGCCTGACCATTTCTGCGAGCAAATGTTCAAGCGCTGCAAACCGTTCCGGGTGCTTCGTGCGGCTGGTCAGATGCAGATCCGCGCTGATGGCGAGTTTCAAACGCCCTCCTCATTTATCCAACTCCAGCACAAAAGTAGCACATTGGCTGAACAAAAGCAAATAGTGGTTCAAGGCGTCAAGGGTGTTGCCATCAGCTTTAAACTTGCTTTTTCTGAGACGATTACCTATACTGAAATTGATAACAACTGAAGGAGATAGTGCAATGGCCCTGGAAAAACAGTTTTCGATTTTCGTGCAAAACAAAGTTGGCACCCTCGGTGATTTGAGCACTCATCTGGCCAGAGAAGGCGTCAACATTCGAGCCGTGTCTGTAATCGATGATCTGGAATGGGGGATTGTGCGGCTGATCGTGGACGATACGGAGAAGGCCAAAAACATATTGCAGGAACTTGGGCTAATGTACGGCGAGAGCCAGGTATTGACCGTGGAGTTAGAGAATCATCCCGGCTCCCTGGCGGACCTGGCCAACAAGCTGTCCAAAAAGAAACTCAACATCGAACAGGCCTATGCTACCGCGACTGGCGAGAATACGATTGTCGTGTTGTCCACAACAGACGACAGAAAAGCAAATGCATTACTTGGTTCATAAGCACTGAGTCTCGTGTTCAAAAAAATGAGGTTGAGATGAGCTCCACTGCCAAACCGGACCCGAAAATTCTTAAGGAAATACAGGAACGACTGGAAAAGGGGGAGAACCTCTGGCGTATCATCGATCAATATCAGTTGACCACCGACCAGAAAATAGAGTTATTGCGGCTTTTCGACGATCAGAAATGGGATTGAGCCAGACCACACATCAGTTAGTACCTTTAAACGAAGCGTTTTCAATTTCAGCCCGGGTCAGGTTCGTGCTAAATAATTGACTCGTGTTTTTGCCTGCGCGCTTGGCGCTATACATAGCCACATCAGCCTTTCTCAACAGCACATTTACATCGCATCCGTCGCGGGGTGCAATACTGATGCCGATACTGCAGGTTACGTACATGGCTATGGAATCGATGTGGTATGGCTGAGACAGTGACCGCAAGAGCTTTTCTGCCACTTTGCTCGCGTCCTGCGGGTCCTTGATTCCCTTCAACAAAATCACAAATTCATCCCCGCCAAGCCTGGCCACGGAATCGCTTTCCCGAAGGTTGGTTTTGATGCGCCGGGCGGCTTTCTTCAAAAGTTTGTCGCCCGCTGCGTGACCATAACGGTCGTTTATTTCTTTGAATCCATCGAGATCCAGGAAGCAGACAGCGACCATACCATTGTATCGCTTTATGAAAACCAGGGATTGCTCCAGCCTTTCGGAGAAGAGCAAACGATTAGGCAGGTCCGTGAGAGCGTCATGGTAGGCAAGATGCTGTTCAAGCGCACGCGCCTTTTTAAGCTCGACCAGCATGCGATGGCGTTCTACGGCGTAATACAGGCTACGCCACAAAAGCTGGCTATCAAATTTGCCCTTCACCAAATAATCCTGCGCTCCCTGGTTGAGAGCCTTTGCCACCAGCGATTCGTCATCATAACCGGTCAGCAGTATGATTGGCATGGTTGACACGACATCACGCAGCTTGCAGAATGTCTCAAATCCCTGGCTATCCGGCAAGGATAAGTCCAGCAGAATAATATCAAAGGATTCCGAACGGATCTTCTCAGTCGCTTCGGCGAGAGTTTGGACATGGCACAGAGAGAACTCCAGGGCATCAATCTCTTTCAGAAATTCCGCCAGCAGACAGGCGTCGCCAGGATTGTCTTCAACCAGTAGAATGCTCAGGTGGAAATCATTGGATAGCATAACTCATTCCTTGGGCAAGCTAACTATGTTAAACCAAAACTCTTCCAGTACCTTTATTACTTCGACAAAATGCTCAATATCAACTGGCTTGGCGATGTAGCAGTTTGCATGCAAATCGTATGACAACAATACGTCCTGCTCTGCTATGGAAGTGGTCAGCACGATCACCGGGATTCGCCGTAGAGCGTGGTCATTCTTTATGATGCCAAGCACTTCCTGGCCGCTAATTCCGGGCAGATTCAGGTCCAGCAGGATGAGATCTGGTTTCTTAACACCAGTGTGAGGCGGCTTTGCCTGTAGATAAGCAACCGCCTCTCTGCCGTCAGGAACCACATTCAAATTATGATGTACCTGGCTCTCTTTCAATACTTCTATGGTTAGCCGGACATCGCCGGGATTGTCCTCAACCAACAATATCTCCATCGGTCGATTCATCGCATCACCTCTTGGTTCGTGACTGACAGAAACAGCAAGAACGTATCTTCAGTCAGTCACCAGTCACTCGCTTCGTCCTCAGGTAAGGTAAAATAAAAAGTCGTGCCTTTGCCCACTTCTGAGTCGACCCATATCTTTCCCCGGTGTCTTTCCACAATCTTTTTGCAGACGGCCAGACCAATTCCCGTGCCCGGATATTGTTTCTGATTATGTAATCTTTGGAAGATCACAAAAATGCGATCGAGCAATTCTTCTTCGATTCCAATTCCGTCGTCTCTAACTGCGAAAACATAATTACCGTTTTCTCTATCTGCTTCAATTACGATCTTAGGCCTGTGAGATTTCCTGAACTTGATGGCGTTTCCAATGAGGTTTTGAAACAATTGTGCGAGCTGCGTTTTGTCTGCTACCACTACGGGCAGGGGATAGCGCACGATTTCTGCCTCACAGTCCTCGATAGCAACTGTAAGATTATCCATCACCTGCTCCAGGACCTCATTACAATCGGTAGGTTCGAACGGCCGGCCATTTCTTCCCAGGCGCGAGTAGTGCAACAGATCATTGATCAGGATCTGCATCCGCCGGGCGCCATCCACTGCGTATCCGATGAATTCATTGGCATCCCCATCCAGGCGGTCGCTGTAGCGCCGTTGTAACAACTGGCAATAGCTGGCAACCATTCGCAACGGCTCCTGCAAATCGTGCGACGCAATGTATGCAAATTGCTCAAGCTCGGTATTGGAATGAGATAACGCTTCTGCCCGCGATTTGAGCTCGCGCTGAGCTGCTCTCTGCCCGGTAATATCATACATCGTCAGCAGAATCAGTCGTGTTTGTATATCTTTCTTGTCAATCGGGCGCGCATCCAGCAACAGCGTCTTCTTTCCGGATTTGCAGAATGTTTTCGTGATCTCATGGTTTACCAAAGTGAGATCCTCAATGAGCACCTTTCTAAGGGCTGTGAGCAACCCGGGTTCATTCCATTCGCCCTGTCCGATTTCACTCAGAGCCTTCCCCAGCGTTGCTTTCGCATCCAGCCGAAACATCTGATGGAACGAGGGATTGGTGCGAATGATAACAAGCTCTGCATCCAGAACCAACAGCGGCTCGCGGATTGCTTCAACAATGCTTTCGGCAAAGAGCCGCGATTTTTGCAGCATCTTTTCCGTCCACTGGCGCTCCTCGATTTCATCACACACCTCATCTTTTGCGAGCGAAAGATTTTGCGCGCGGCGCTCAGCCTGGCGCAGCCCCTGGTAGGTTTCAAACATCACGCTGGCCAGGACGCCGAGATAAGCAAAACACCGTACAAATTGCACCAGCGTTGCCCACGTTGCACCCTGACCAGGCCACGAAATGTGCGTTCCTGCAAAATAGCGCAGTGCAAACACTTCCAGAATTGCTGCAGCGCACGAAACCATGGCCAGAGCGAGACATGCCTTCATCTTTATCGCCAGAAATCGAACCAAGCTCAGGACCGTGGTGAACATAACGGTGGCGAGCAATAGCCATTGCAGTGAAACATACCAGGCCGGATAACGGCCAGGGCCCGCCATCAGCTCAAGTGTCCCGGCTACGCCAATCCCAAATAGGACGAAGACAGCGAGTCGTTTCGATTGACTTCTTGTCACTGATCGACTTCAATTAATCTCGGTTCCGCATCATTGACTGTTATGCATTTACCCACTTCGAGCATATCTGTGATCTCCGCTGGCGACACAGGCTTGCTGAAAATAAACCCCTGAAATGAATCGCAATTGAGTGACTTGAAGAAAGCAAGCTGCTCGGGCGTTTCAACACCTTCGGCTATCACCTCGAGCGCCATGCTTTTTGCCAGCACAACGATGGCTGTGGAAATGGCCATGTCATCACGGTTCATGGGAATATCCATAACGAAAGACCGGTCGACTTTGAGCTTGTCCAGAGGAAAGCGCTTGAGATAATTCAGCGAAGAATGGCCTGTACCGAAGTCATCCACTGAAAGGTTAAGTCCAATTTCCTTAAGCGCCTCCAGCGTGGCGATGCCAGTCTGAACCTGATGCATCACCGAACTTTCCGTAATCTCAAGGCAAAGGTTGGCCGGTGAAAGGCCCGTCTGTGCCAGGATGTGATTTACAATTTCAGGTAACTTGCGCTGCCGAAACTGCTGCGCTGACAGATTGACGGAAATCTCGAGCTTATCCGAAAATCTCTCAATCCACTGTTTTGCCTGTTTGCAGGCAACGGAGAGCACCCAGCGATCCAGCCCGGCGATGATCCCGGCTTTCTCCGCGATAGGAATAAACTTCGCAGGCGAGACCAGTCCTAATTCTGGATGCTGCCAGCGCAACAAGGCCTCGAAACCTTTGATATTGCCGGTGCTCAGATCAACCTGGGGTTGATACAGGACGAACAGCTCATCATTTTCGATTGCTTTGCGCAGATCAATTTCCAGATTCAGATGCTCCTTCAGGCGTGCGTCCATGGACTGCTGGTATTGCTTGTATGTATTACGGCCGCTCTTCTTGGCCTGGTACATGGCCACATCCGCGCGTTTAAACAGCGTGCTGGCATCGAAACCATCCAGGGGATAAATACTGATACCAACGCTGACCGTCATGAAAATTTCATGATTCTCGATCAGGAACGGTTCAGACATAACATCGATGACGTTTTGCGCCAGAAAGTGCACATCTCTAATATCCTCGACTCTGTCCAGGATTATCATGAATTCATCCCCGCCCAGCCGAGCTACCATGCTGTGTTCCTGCATGATCTTGCTCAATCGCTCCGCAACCTGCACGAGGATGCGATCGCCGACATCGTGACCAAGCGTGTCATTGACGCGCTTGAATTGATCGAGATCCAGAAACAAAATGGCGCTCTGACCTGCTTTGGCATCAGCGGACTGAAGTACATACTCAAGCTTCTGGTTGAACATCAAACGATTGGGCAAACCCGTGAGGTGGTCAAACTGACGCAGATTCCGCAACTGATTGGTTAGAACATGTCTTTCCAGGGCGTAACGGATCGTACGTCGAAGGCCTATCATGTCGAGTTCTGCCAGCGTCAGATAATCATTGAACCCGGCCGCATCTGATACCTTTTGGCCATTCTCATTATCTGTCAACAAGATCGCAGGAACACCGGTTAACTTTCGTCTGATTTCGCCTAAGACCTGAACCACGTCGTTTTCCAGCTCTGTACCGTCGACCAGGATAACATCAAAATTACGCTCGTGACGGTGTTCGAGCTGTACCAGGTCGTTGACGACTACTAACTTGAGCCAATGATTGCATTGTTTTTGCAAACGCTCAAATGAATAGTGCATTTCGGGGCCCGGCTTAAAAAGCAAAGCGTTGACATTTCTAAGACTCATGTGTTGCCAATATTTGTAACAACTCAACTCTTCATTTCTCTCTCACTACAATTATCGGGTGAGAAATGAAAATCACAAGCGAGAAAAACTAGTTAAAGTACAATAACAGATTGGTGTTGACTTGTTAGCCCGACTTATTCATAAAAATGCGCTGCGCGTAGGGAAAATCGCCGCTCAACAACAGCGGAGCTAACTGAAAAATTCATATCTCAGGGCATTAT
>CAZVSL010000079.1:12120-13313 GCA_964629935.1 uncultured Calditrichaceae bacterium
TGTTTGTTGCAGTCTCATTGCAGGATTAAGCCAGGTTTATGAATCTTCAGGTTAGCAAGGCTAACTTCTGGCAAGTGGGCTAAGGCTGTCTTGATGTGGGTTTGATTTAATCCGTATTATCCGGAATATTGTGACGGAGGCGCCATCAGGTTGGCGGAGGATAAGGAATGCGGTGCGAGCTGATCCCAATGGTCAAAAAGTGGCTAGACCGGCACGAAACCAACAGATTGCCACAGATGGTCTTTGTTCTCAGACAAAAGAATCCATGGCTTTGGCGAGTTCGAAATCAAAGGTGCTGATACCCCCGAGATCGTGTGTGCTCAGATCGACGACTACTTTGTTGTAAACATTGAACCATTCCGGATGGTGATCCATCGATTCGGCAATCATCGCGACTTTGCTCATGAAACCAAAAGCCTCAACAAAACTCTTGAACTGAAACTCCCTGTGAAGCTTGCCGTCCTGTAACTTCCATTCCGTGAGCTTCTCGAGCTCCTGCTGAATCTCCTCTTTGTTGAGTTTCCTTCTTTCGGCCATTTTTTCCTCCTGTAATCAATTTTGATCAGGTACAAAACAAAAAAGGCTTATTAATAAGCCCTTTAAATTTGTGGATAGTAGCGGTGCAGGGACTCGAACCCCGGACACGTGGATTATGATTCCACTGCTCTAGCCGACTGAGCTACACCGCCTTGTCAAAGCTTCTGTAATATAAAAGAAATGAAAGAAAAGTCAAGCTCATTTATCGCAAGCAGGTTGCATCAACAGGCAGGCTCCAGCTCGCAAAATAAAGCGGGCCGCATCAAAGGGAAGCGGCCCGCACTGGCGACTCAAGGGTTTGTTGTCGTGCCTGCTACACCGGCGGGCTATTCGCTCGCATTCACCTGCACGTTTTGTGGCGGGTCCGGTGCGACGGAATCGCCGAACGGTGTCAATCTAATTGTGTGGCCAAAGACATATTGTTCCTGGTTGATGGTCACACTGCCCGTCCAGTCGTTGAAGCCATCTTTGGTGCAGACGATGTCATAGGTTCCGGCATCGATGTTCTCAAAGGTGTAGCGGCCAAAGCCATTGGATGTTGTTTCATACTTACTGCTTCCGCCTTGCAGGAGTTGAACGCTTGCTCCTTCCACCCCGTTGCCATTGGCGCTGTTCTCAACCTTGCCTTCGATGCCGGTAGCGCCGCTGTCACCACT
>CAZVSL010000079.1:13323-15243 GCA_964629935.1 uncultured Calditrichaceae bacterium
ACTGTTTCCAGAGCCGTGCGTCCAATCTGTCCAGCCAACATTCTTTCCCGGCGAGGCCGGCAGGGGTGCAGGAAAGTTGGTATCATAACGGTAGTTGATAAGCCAGGTTTGCCACTGGTCATCCCCGCTCACTTCCCACCCGATGTCATGCAAGAACTGAACGGCGCGCAGCATGGCTTTGTCCTCCCAATTCCAGGCATCATAGCCGGCACGGTGCAGAATCTCGGCCTGCACCAAAGAGCCCTGCAGTGCTTCCCAGGCATATCCTGTTTCTCCGGGCGGCCATTTGAAGCTACCGCCGCGACGCATATCATCCGGAATGGCGCCATCGATCGAATGACCATTTTTCGTTGCTCCCTTAGGATTGACTCCGACAGGATTGCTGGGATCAGCTTGCCACGACAAATCGCCATAGCTGAAGCCGGCATAGGCGCTGCGGTCACCAAGCCAACCTTTGAAGACCTGAGCACAACGGTCGAGCTCCTGCTGGTCGCCAAGATAACGAGCCACGGCCACACGACTGCCGCCCGCATGAGTCCCCCAGTTGTTCGGTCTGTCTTCGTGTGTTGAAATCAGGGTCTTGCCGCTGAGATTCTCAGTCAAGGTCGTGCGTAGCCAGTCCCGAAACTGCGCATCCTTGTCAGACGGCAGCCCGACAAGGTCAGCGGCGATTACATAGGCCACCAACTCCCTTGCCAGCGCCAGGGTCCGACCACCACGCTCCGTACCAATGGCCGCCATACACAGGTCGATGACTTCATTACGATAGCTTTCATCCCCGGTGCGGGCATAAACCAGCGCCTTGGCCATCACCTTTACGTTTGTATCATCATCCTGGTTTGAGACGTCTGGCGAACCTGCTGAGCCGTCGGCTGCAGATTTGAGATTTTCCCAGGCCTTACCCGAAGTCGGCAACGCAGCGATTTCAGCATTGCTTATCCAGATGCCTTTGTTATTGGGGTTTTGTGCCCATCCATAGGTCTGCACTCCCCCGAAAAACAAACCGAGCGCGAGCATGATAGCCATAAGTCTAAAGGGTTTCATCGCGTTCATCTCCATTTTCTCTTCAAAGTAGTCACCAGTATGCAGAATACTTACAAGTATCGAGATACGCCCGAGAGCTGCGTCTGATAGCGTTGCAAGCTCCTGCTGATTACCAGGTCGTAATTCGACTTGTAATAATTACACATTGGTAAAAGAACAACCCGAAGTAATTACTCGGGCTTGCATATTTTGCAAAATCTGGCGTTTTTTATGCAAGTTTCGTACCACATTTATGGTTTGGTATGGCAGAAATGGCAATGCCAAAAATAAACGAAGCCGCAAGCTAAAGAACATCAGCAAAATACGGCTTCGATTTGTACCCAACGATCGCACTGAAACGCCGGCAGGTGCAGCCTATTTCTGCAAAGTCATCTTCCTGGTAAAGCGTTTCAGTCCAGCCTTGAAATCCAGGAAGTAAACACCTGAACCAACCTCGATCCCGGATTTGTTGCGTCCATTCCACAATATCTTCTTATGCCCGGCTTCCTGCACTTCGTCCACAAGTTTGACCACTTCCTGGCCGCGCGTATTGTATATAATCAGTGTTACTCGTACAGTATGAGGGATATCGTATGTGATCGAAGTGCCGGCATTAAACGGATTCGGATAATTTGGGTACAAAGCAAAATCAGCGGGTAGTTGCTCCATGTGATCGTCCGGCGCGCTCTCGACCACGTCGGCGGCTGGTTCAACCACCAGCTCCGGTGCAAACGGCCCTTCTTTTGAGCTGTAAAAAATGCTTCCGGATCTGTCGCTCGACATCGCGAGGCTGATAACGCCGTTGCCGGAGACAGCACGCGTGACATCGATTTCAAGCCAGGTCTTGGCAGTCACGGCGCCCACTTCGGCCAATGTTTCATCGCTTAAGGAAGGAGC
>CAZVSL010000080.1:0-11021 GCA_964629935.1 uncultured Calditrichaceae bacterium
TGGCGCTGGCGCGCGCCATTGTCATCGAGCCGGAAATCCTGCTGCTGGACGAGCCGCTGAGCAACCTGGACGCCAAGTTGCGAGAGGAAACCCGCGACGAAATCCGCATGCTGCAGCAACGTCTCGGCATCACGACTATTTATGTCACGCACGATCAGGAAGAGGCGCTCACACTCTCGGATAGAATCGCGGTAATGCATGATGGCGCATGTCTGCAGGTTGGCACGCCGGAAGATGTGTATCGCAAGCCAGCAACGCCCTTTGTGGCAGGTTTTGTTGGCAGTTCAAACATACTTCGTGGCACGCTGGTGCATCAAAATGGCAAACCTCGTGTTGAATTCAAACATGGCTGGAGCGTGGTTGTGAAACTACCAAATTCTGCGCTCAAACCCGGACATGAGGTCAGCGTGAGTCTGCGGCCGGAGGATCTTCGAATCATAACCGATCCGGAGAACGCGCCAGAATCGATACCGGCAACCATACGTTCGGTGAAATTTTCCGGAGCTGTAGTCGACTATAAGATCGATATTATGGGAGACATTGTGCGCGCCCGCGAGCTGATGGCACAGAAGGCTTTTACCGTAGGCACAGACAGTAGAGTCGGCATTTCGATCAAACCTGAAGCGATTCGCATTTTCCCCGCCGCCGAATGAGGCCAGAACAACAAATGGGACCACCACGGGCATTTTCTCTGCGTCGCGGAGGCTCTTTCTGGCAAAGACACGGAGCCGTGATTCTGCTGGTGTTGCCCGTGGCAGCCATTTTGCTGGCCTATGTTCTCTATCCAAATCTGCAAATCCTCGCTCAGAGCTTTCTGCAAGACGGACGTCTGACGCTGGAAAATTATCTGACTTTCTTCGATTTCGCGCACACCGCCAACCTGGAAGCATTGTGGGGCAGCGTCTATGTTTCGCTGCTCACCGTGCTGTTTTCCGCCATCGTTGGCGTTCCCCTGGCTTATGTATTCACGCATTATGAATTTCCTGGCAAGCGAATTTTTGCGGCCGTGGCTGTTCTGCCTTTAGTCATGCCACCGCTCGTGGGTGTGCTGGCTTTTTTATTCCTGTTTGGAGAAAGCGGCATCCTGCCGCGCGCTTTGCAAGCGTTGCTAGGTATGAAATCCGTGCCGTTCGCCATCGATGGTGTGGTCGCTATCCTCGTAGTGCACGTCTACTCGATGTATGTCTACTTCTATTTGTTTGCATCCGCTTTCTTCAAAGATTTCGATCCCGGCATGCTTGAAGCAGCATATAATCTCGGCGCCGACCGTTGGTTTGCGGTCCGCAAAGTCGTGCTGCCGATGATGACGCCGGCGCTCGGCGGCGCCGCGCTGCTGGTGTTTATGACGTCTATGGCGTCCTTCAGCGCGCCGTTCATTTTTGCCGGCAGCTTCCGCATCCTGAGTCTGGAGATTTACCATACGAAACTTAACGGCAACCTCGACCTGGCTGTAACGCAATCTGTGGTTCTGGCAGGGATGTCGATTCTATTTCTGGTGCTGTTGCGGCTCTACTCGGAGCGTCGGCAATATATCGGAGGCGGCAAGGGTGCGCCACAGCGAGCGAAGCCCATTGCAAGCGGCGCCGCGCGCTGGCTCATGGGTTTGGTGGGCGTGCTTTGGGTCACACTGCTCATCCTGCCGCACCTGACGGTCATATTGATCTCATTTGTCAAAAATGGCACCTGGACCTGGCAAACCCTGCCGCCGGCTTACACTTTCGAAAACTACACCAGCCTGTTCAAAGACCCCAGGGTTGTGGAGCCAGTATTGAACAGTCTGAAAATGTCGACGTTGGCGACAGTTGCCAATGTCATTTTTGGCGTGCTGGCTGCCTACCTGTTGATTCGAAAAAAAGTTGCCGGCAAGAAGATCATCGAAGTGTTGACCATGCTGCCCTGGGCCATACCGGGAACGGTTCTGGCCATTGCGCTGATCGTGACTTTCAATCAACCACGGCTGGTAACGGCGGGTAACATTCTGGTAGGGTCATTCTGGATTCTGCCGCTGGCTTATTTCATCCGCAATTTGCCGTTGGTGTTTCGCTCGACCTATGCCTCGCTGGAGCGCTTCGAGCCGTCGCTGGAAGAGTCGGCGCGTAATCTGGGCGCCAACTGGTGGACCGCCTTTCGCAGAGTGATTCTGCCGCTGCTGGCGCCCGGCATCTTATCCGGGGCCCTTCTGGCCTTTGTCCTGGCGCTCGGGGAATTTGTGTCTTCCATCTTGCTATACAACTATGATAACCGCCCTATCTCGGTTGAAATCATATCGCAACTGCGCATTTTTAACCTTGGCTCAGCGGCAGCGTATAGCGTCTTTCTTATTGTTTTGATCGGGATTGTGGTATTCGTATCAAACCGCTTTCTCGATGAGAAACAATTTGCGGCGTAGTGTCCGGGGTGTGGTCGTGCTCAAGTTTTGACCCATTCCCGCGCAATGATGGCGGCCAGCAAAGCTACCGCAACATTTACCAGGGTGCCGAGCAGATAGTAGGCAGGATTAGCCTGAATTTTCTCCTTGCGCACAAACTCTTTGGCGCCAATAATGATTGCAATGGCGCCATAATCTTCCCCTGCGACAAACACAAAGACCATGAGCGTCTCACAGAAGCCAATCCAGAAACCGGTCGATTTGTAGCCGCCGGCGCCGGGTGTTTTTTTATCGGCGTCTTCATCCGTTTCCAATTTCGGGATCCAGAACCGGATCAACCATGTCGCCAGAGTGAAGGAGAGCAGAAATGTGACAACATATTTTAGGGCAACGACAAGCATGGGTCAATATGTAAACTATATATGGTTTATTTTCACAAAAAAACGCTTTATGGTTTTTCTTCTGAATTATTCATAAATCCTTCAGCAAGTCATCCACAACACGATCTGCCTGCACAACCTCGTCGGCGCCACTCTGTTTAATCGCGCGGGAAATGGATTGCGGATACTTATCCAGCGCCTCGGCGACGGATTTGCGCGACCGCCCTTCACTCAAAAGTTGATAAACCCGGCGCTGATACTCGGTCATCCTTTCCAGCATCAGATTGCTAAGTGTAATGATCGAGGTCAGCACCGCATCATCCAGAGCCTGGCCCGTTGACCAGGCACAGAAGCCGTCGCGCGTTTTCAAGCGCTTGATCAGCTCGTCAGCCTGCTTAAAAATCGGGCCGCCGACACGACGAATGTCATCAGAAACGATACCGATGCGGCCGCAGCAAACCACAAATCGAAAGGTCACATGCGGGAAGAGCCTCTCTCTAAGCTCACGTACGGTTTTGTACAATTGGGTAGGCCTCTCAAACAAACCCGCAACTTCATCGCCGTAGCTAATCTCAAGGCCAAGGGCAGGCTGTGGCCGCAGCGCCCGGGTCAGGCGCGCCACCTCTTCTTCCAGGGTACGAAACACTCGTTGGCGCATTTTCTCCGGCAAGGCAGTCGAGCCTTTGAGGTCGAGCAGAAGCAAATAGTATGATTGGTCTAAATCGAGCACAATGAACCTTAAATGGTTTTTTTTCTTTATTAAACCTTTTATGGTTTAATAAAGCCAGACCGCCCAAAACTTGCAAGCATTTTCAGCAAGAGCACCGGAGGCATTGAACTGGTGCGAGTAAGGTGCAAATGATAGCTTGCAGGCGTGGTTAAATTCAGGCTGGCCAAAACGGTTCACAATAGCTCTAAGCATCAAGAGGCGTCCCGGCAACCATGCGCTCATAGTAGTTGATACACTTTCTCACATATAGTCTTTTGTGAGCATAATCATCCGGGAAAAAGCTGCGTTTAAAGCCATAGACGATGACGTTTTTCAGTTGCTTCGGGGTCATCTTGAAGTGCTTGAGCGCCAGCATGATCTCGTTGGTGACCGTTGTTTTGCTTACCGTGCGATTATCGGTGCAGATGGAAACGCTGAGCTGGTGCTCGATCATTTTGCGGAAAGAGTGTTCGGACAGTTGCTTCAAGGACGGGTTGGTCTGCAAATTGCTTGTCAGGCAGACCTCGATGGTGACGCGCCGGTCCGCGATGTACTGTGCCAGGTCGCTCACGTAGCGCTTTCTTTCGATTTCATTGATCCGGCCATTCTCAAATTTTGTGGTATCAAACAGATAGAAACCATGCCCGATGCGGTCCGCATGCAGCTCGGTAATGGCCTGGAAGATGGACGGCGGTCCGTAAGCTTCACCGGCGTGCACTGTTTTCTTCATAAAATTCTCATGAGCATATTGAAAAGCGCGCCAGTGGTCCTTTGCCGGACTGCCAGCCTCGGCGCCTGCCAGATCGAAAGCAACAATTGGTAGACCCAGCTCGTGCCGAATCTTAGCCGCACCCTGAGCTAATTCAAGCGAACACAGCGCGTGCAGCGTCTTACGGTCCGAATATCTGTGCACATCTATGAAATTCGCATAATACTCTGAGTACGGACCAAACGAGCGCAACGCACTCGTGATGATGCCATAACGGAATGGCGGCTCACTGCCATCGACCACCTCCGGCCGCTGATTAAACTCTTTCTGTGCCCGATCCAGGCCCTTGTTGACATGGTCGATCACCGCTTTCATATCCATAGTTTTGTTGATATGCAATTGCGGTGCAAATCGCACCTCCATGTAGCGCACGCCCTCAGCCTGATTGTCGAGCGCCATTTCGTAGGCGATACGCTCCAGATACTCCGGCTTTTGCATCACAGCGCAGGAATAACCAAAGGTTTGCAGATATTCTTCCAGGTTGCGATAGTGGTCTTTGAACAACAGTTCGTTCAGGCCTTCGACAGTATAGCTTGGTAGTTGGATATTTTCTTTCTGTGCGATTTCGATCAGGGTTTCCAGCCGCAGAGAGCCATCAAGATGAACATGGATATCTGTTTTTGGAATCCTGGTGATGAGGTCGCGGAGACTCTCATCGTATTCGATAATTTTGTTTGGCTTCATTTTATCCTCAATTTTTCACAACCTTAGCCTGAATTATTCATCAATTTGTTTCACCCGGCCTGTGGCTGTACCATCAGGGTTACTTTTCAGGCATGTTACGAAATTTACGCGTCATACACAAGCATCAAAGCAATCAAGGCTCGGCAGACGCAGCTCACTATACCAGTACCAGTCTTAGGCAGTGACAGCTCCGCGGCGCTCCGTAATTGCGGGCTTTTCCGCCAGGCTAATGCGGACCTGAACTCGCTTAAAAGCCGGGGTTTTGGATTTCGGGTCGATACGCGCCGGTGTCAGGGCATTGGCCTCAGGAAAGTACATCGCAACATTGCCGGCCCGGATGGGGGCCACAACCAGCTCGACAGCGAGTCGCCCGACCTCACTTTCGACAATCACTTGTTGGCCTTCGGCAAAACCGTGCTTATGGATGTCTGCCTGATTCATCAACACCACCATGCGGTTGCTGACGCCGCGATACACATCGTACTCTTCGTAAATGATGGTGTTGAACTGTCCTTCAGACCGCAAGGTCATGAGATTGAAATAGCCTTGCGGCGCTCGCGTGTCGGGCACACTTAGAACGGAGAGATTGGCTTTACCATTCTGCGTGCCAAACTCAGGTTGATGTCTGATCCTGCCGGGGATTGTAAATTCTTTACCACTGTCAAGCTCAGACATGGGCGCCATGCTGGGAACTGAACTGGCGATAAACTGACGAACCTGATGGTGGTCAGCCATCTGCTGCCAGGGTATGGTGCTATCGCTGAACAACTCCTGCGCTACACGCACGAAAATTTCACTCTCTGCAGGTAAGTCTTCAGCCGGGGCAGGTTGGCCGCCGCGTGACAATCTCACATAGTTGAACATGCTTTCCTGGGACGTGCTCTGCTTCTCTTCATCGCGCGCCCGCACAGGCAGGATAAGCGTGTCCTTGCCGTGTCCATGAATGTGGCCAAGATTCAGAGTTGTGCTCAGGAAGGCAGTAAAATCGATTCTGGCCAACGCGCGCGCCGCCCATGCTGAATCCGGATTGGCTGCATAGAGGTTGCCGCCTGTGAGTACGGAGAAATCAATCTCTCCGTCATGAGCTGCCTGCATGCAGGCGAAGGTATCTTTGCCCTCTGTTTCCGGAACCTGTACACCATGCTTCTCGAGCAGAGCTTTTGCCATGGGTGGCTTAAGCTTCGGTATCACACCGACCGAACCAACTCCCTGCACATTGCTATGTCCCCGAATCGGCAGGAGGCCGGCGCCAGGTCTGCCGACCATACCACGCAGCAATGCCAGGTTGGCGATAGCCTGCACATTCTGCACACCGTGCTCGTGGTGCGTGATCCCCATAGCCCACGCGAAGATTGTGCCGGAAGAGGCGCTCAAAGTGCGGCAGAATGTCTCGAAGTCAGTCATCGGCACACCGCTGATCTCCACCAGGCGCTGCATGTCTTCAGATTCCAGGTCTGTTACAAACCCTTGAAAGCCATTGCAGTAGGCCCGCATAAACGCAACATCTGCCTGATTTTCACGCCAGAGACAGGCTGCCGCTGCTTTCAGCAATGCCAGATCGCCGCCGCAGTGAGGCTGCAGATACAAATTCGCGATCTCCGAGCCAAACAGGAGTGAACGCACGTCACTGGGCACGCTGAAGTATTGCAATCCGGATTCCAGGAAGGGGTTGATCACCACAACTTTGCCGCCGCGCCGGCGCAGCTCCATTAGAAAAGTCATCAGACGGGGATGATTGCTGGCAGGATTCGCGCCGATCAGCACCACAAGATCTGCCCTAGTCAGATCTTCCAGCGTCACGGTGCTGGTGCCACTGCCCAGACTCTCTGTTAAACCGACACCCGACGCCTGATGGCAGTAGTATGAACAATTGTTGACGTTGTTCGTACCCCATTGCCGAGCCAGAAGTTGAATGAGAAAGGCCGCTTCCATAGAGGAGCGGCCTGAGGTATAAAAGAAGCTACGCTGCGGCTGCGCATGTTTCCATCTCTCCACCAACAATTCCAGCGCTTGTGGCCACGAGAGCACGGAGAAGCGGCTCGCATCCCGCGAAAGATAGAGCGGGTGTACCAGCCGGCCTAACGCCTCAAGCTCGCGACCCGATAGCATCTTCAGTTCATCAATTGTGGTTTGATTGAAGAAATCCGCGGGAATGCCCGGCTGCATGTCCTGGGCCTGCGCTTGCATCGATTTCTTGCAGACCTGCCATTTCTGCCCGGCTTCGTTCACCATGCCGCCAGCGATGCCACCCATACCAAATGCGCACGCCTTGCACGTATTGGCTGAACGCAATGCGCGATAAAGCTTGCGCACGCCTCCGACTTTCCTGGCCATATCAAGAGAGTAACGGATGGACGCCCACCCTCCCGCTTTCCTGAGTTTTGCGCGAGCCATTTCAGCTTATCCTGCTTTGTGATTCTTTAAGCGGCAAAACCGTATTAGTGCCTGTGCTGTTTACCGGGTTTGTAGATCCCGTGTTGTTTACGGGACTTTGTCCGGAATAAGCTATGCTCTTACACTTGTTCGCAAAGTGGAAGTGATAGCATAGTTGTTAGATTGACAACCCAAACCTTCCAGTCATACCGGGCTTTCGACCTCAAACTTATCGATTTCTGTCCACCCTTTGGACTTCAGAAATTCTTCAGCGATGATCATCTGGCCGCTCAAAGAGGCGGGGCTGGTCTTGACGATCTCCAGACATGCCTCTGCCACCATATCCGGAGAGTACCAGTCGGTGTCGCTGCGGGCGGCAAGCATTTTGGCGAATACGCGTGTCGCCTGAGTATCGATAACATTAGCCGGCCACAAGCTGTTAACAGCGATATTATCATCGCGCAGCTCTTCGGCGAGACCCAGCGTCAAATGTGACATGCCAAACTTGCTCATAAGGTAGCACGTTCGCCCGCGCCATTCCTCCGCTGCCAGGCTACCGATCCTGGGTGGCGGCGACATGTTGATGATATGTCCGGCGCCTTGCTGCTTGAGATGCGGGATGGCTTCGTGACACAAAACATAGGGAGCACGATAGTTTAACTGCATCATCAGATCGAAGCGTTTCACCGGCATCTCCTCCACCGGCATAAACATGATCGCGCCCGCATTATTAACGACAATATCGATACGGCCAAACTTATCCACGGTCTTCTGCACCAGAGCGGCGATCTGCTCAGGTGAGCGCACGTCCGTCTGCACCGCAAGTCCTTGCGCGCCGCGTGCTTCTACCTCCCGCACCGTGTCATGAATCGTCCCCGGGGTTTTAGCCGACGACTCAACGGTTTTTGCGCCTACCGCGACATTTATGCCATGCTCAGCAAACTTCAATGCGATAGCCTTGCCAATACCCCTGCTGGCGCCGGTGATAACAGCAACTTTGCCGCGCAAGTCACCTGCCTGCGATTGTTCAGATTGTTGCTTTTTCTCAGTCATCTAATCATCCTTAATTTTTTCAGGGTGATGTGTTTGCGTGCTCAACCCTAACATTAACATGTTAAACTCACTTCAACCATCCCTTTAACCGAATTGGTCAGGTAGATGGCATCCGCGGTCAGCAAATCTTTGGGATACAGTATGCACTCACGGGCATGGGACAACGTATCAAGCAGGTGCTGCCGGAATACGCCGTTGAGTAAACCACAGGAAACCGGCGGCGTCAAGAGCTGCCCCTGCCTCTTGACGAAGATGTTGCTGATCGCGCCTTCCGTAACCTGCCCCTTCTCGTTCAAAAAAATAACCTCCCCATACCCAAGGTTACGATACCTGGTCAACTCCGCATTGTAAAGCTGCCGTCGCGTGGTCTTATGAAACAGAAAGCGGTCTGCGCTGTTGGTTCGCACGTTGGAAACAATCGCCTTTCTGCTGCCAGGCTGTGATGCAGCGATGCGTTCACAAGTGAGCGACACCTCCCCCTGCCGGTTGAGCAGCAGCCTCACCTTATACGGGTGGTCTGGCTCCAGTCTGGCAGTGGCTTGGCTCAACCGTCGCCTGATTCTATCGAGGTCACATGGAAAATCGAAATATTGCGCCGATTGTTGCAGGCGTCTGAGATGCAAAGGCAGGCGGGCAAATCCATTATCCCAGAGCATGGTTTCAATTAAAGAAAACTCGCGATATTCCTCAACCAAAAACTTTGCCTTGAGCTGGCACTCTTCATACTCCGCCCTGGCATCCGAATCGTACACGATGCCACTTCCCACACCCATCTCACCCCGGCCATCAGTAATGGTGAGTGTCCGGATTGGCACGTTGAACTGCGCCTCCCCGTAAGGGGCGATGAAGCCGATGGCGCCCGTGTAGACGCCTCTTGGCTCTGTCTCCAGCTCCCGGATAATCTCCATGGTACGCAGCTTTGGCGCGCCAGTCACAGAACCGGAGGGAAACAGCGCTTCGAAGATATCCGCATAGCCGGCTTCATCGCGTAGCTCGCTCTCAATCGTAGAGGTCATTTGAAAAAGCGAGCTATATTTTTCCACCCGGAACAACTCTGTCGTGCGCACGCTGCCGATCTGTGATATTCTGCCGAGATCGTTACGCAGCAGGTCAACGATCATCACATTCTCACTGCGATTCTTTTCATCTGTGCGCAAGCTTTCGGCTATTTCTGAATCTTCAGCGAGGGTGCGTCCGCGCGGTGCGGTCCCTTTCATGGGGCGGACGCACATGCGCCGGTCCTGTTTGTGGAAAAAGAGTTCGGGAGAAAGCGAAATGGCGTGCCGCCCATGCTGCTTGATCAGCGCGTTATAGGCCACCGGCTGCTTCCTTTTCAGCTCGGTGTAAAACGCGTAGACATCGCCCTGAAAATCAAAATTATATCGTGTCGTGAAATTGACCTGATAGGTATCGCCTGCTTCAATGTGGGTCTTGATGGCGGCGATTTTCTTCAGGTAGGCTTCGCGCTGCATAGCGAGCTGCGGTGCAGACACCGAGAATGCCCGCTGTGGCTTCGTGCCGGCCAACAGGGGCGTTTTACCGGCGTCATGCCATTCTCCCGTCGGCGACAGCTCTGCGAATATATTTCTGGCATGGTCGAAAACCAGGACCCGGGGGAAAACGCCAAACCACATCAATGGCGTGGCTGGCGGCAGCGCGCGCGCGCGCTGCTTCCTTGTGTAACCAGCTTCATAGGAGACAAAGCCCGCCAGAAATGATGACGCAGCGTATGCATCGAGTTTTTTCAGGATGGCGTCAACCTGCTCGAAATCATAGGCTTCGAGGGTTGCGTCTGGTTCGAAAAAAAGGAAGCTCTTTTGTCCCGCCTCATCAGGGCGGTTAGACTCCAGAATGACATAGCAATCCTGCAGCTCGAGATAGTCAGGGTCC
Source organism: uncultured Calditrichaceae bacterium (assembly GCA_964629935.1). Classification (GTDB taxonomy): domain Bacteria; phylum Zhuqueibacterota; class Zhuqueibacteria; order Oceanimicrobiales; family Oceanimicrobiaceae; genus CAZVSL01. Next base: position 10,227 of record CAZVSL010000080.1, read on the forward strand.
AAAAGCGGTAATGGGTGGTAAGAATACATTTACGGCTCCATATTCAATAATAATGTAAAGCCTCTTAGAGATTTAATCAATAGAAATGCACCGACAGAGCAACAGTGAGAAACTTGTGTTGCTTTTTTGAAGCTGATATCTTATAATTGTACTTTATGCCTGAAAGGAGAACTTTGAATTTATCCGGCAAAAAACCTCAAATCGACTATCCGTGTATTTGGAAGTACATCATCATCGGACGTGATTCAGCCTATCTGCACGGAGCAATTGACGAGGTCCTTCCTGCAAGAAGCCGCAAAATCTCGGTTTCCAACACCAGCTCAAAAGGCAAATACGTCAGCCTGTTGCTGCAGATAAGAGTCTTCAGCGACCAGGAACGCAACTCCATTCACCATGCACTGCACAACCATCCCGCAGTGAAGATCGTGTTGTAAGCGCCACAAAGGAAAGGAGCGGAGGATGAAACGCGACGTTATAATAACGTGCATACTTGCCCTATTCTGCCTGCAAGCATGCGACCAGGCGAAGCAATCGCAATCTGACAAATCTACTTTGGACTCTTCAACAGAGAAACTCAGTTATGCACTGGGCGTCGAATTTGGTGCAAAGATGAAAGAATTGAACACCGAAATCGATTTACCGTCTCTGATGCAAGGCATCAAAGACACACTCACCGGTGCACAAATTCTTATCAACGACCAGGAGGTGGCCGATATCTTGCGCGAATTCAAAAAGACAGAGGGAGAGAAATTCCTGGAACAAAACGAGAAAAGAGAAGATGTGGTCACCACCGAA
>CAZVSL010000080.1:11031-13331 GCA_964629935.1 uncultured Calditrichaceae bacterium
GGTGCTTCGCGAAGGGAACGGCCCAAAACCTGACGCCGGGGACCGTGTGACCGTGCACTACCGCGGCACGCTCGTCGACGGTCGCGAATTCGACAGCTCCTATGAGCGCAACCAGCCTGCCACATTTCCCCTTAATCGGGTGATTCCCGGCTGGACCGAGGGTCTGCAATTGATGCGCGTGGGCAGCAAATACAAGTTCTACATCCCGCCACAGCTCGCTTATGGCAAGCGCGGTGCGCCCGGCAGCATCATCGGACCGGACGAAACACTGATTTTTGAAGTCGAACTTCTGGATATCAAGTAAGCGCTAAATGCAATAAAATCTCTTGTTTCTTTGGCTTTTGTTTTGCATATTCGCAGAATCAAACGTCACATCCAAAACTTGCACTTCTACCTAAGCTCACTCCAGGTCAACATGTATATTTGCGGGGGCTTAGTGTGACTTACAAGTCCCACAAGGGATTGTTATAACTAATCCGGCATTAGAGTTAGAAATTAGGAGGCGCCATGAAGAAACTACGAGTTGGCATTATAGATCTCGTCACCAAGGGTCCGACCAAAGCATTGTATGCGCGCGTCATGCACGCCAATCTGGCCAGTATTATGCCCCAGGTCATCGCGTTGTGGTGCGAGCAGGAGGGTCACGACGTTACGTTAGAGTGCTACACGGGATTCGAAGATATTGTGACAGACTTCCCGGATGATTTTGATCTTGTCTTCATTGGCTCCTTTACTCAAGCAGCCCTGCTTGCCTACTCGATGAGCAATTATTTTCGCTCCAAAGGCGCAGTCACCGTGCTCGGCGGCCCGCACGCCCGCTGTTATCCGAACGACGCCCTCAAGTATTTCGACTATGTGCTTGGCTTTACGGATCAGGAAATTGTCAGAGAGGTTTTAACCGACTGCACGCCGAACCGGCCGGTAGGCGTCTATCTTTCGGCCAAACAACAGCCCCGCCATCTGCCCGGCGTCGAGGAGCGCTGGCCTTATATCGAAGCAACTTTGAAAAAAGCGCCTTTGGTCAAGTTCGTGCCCATGCTTGCAAGTCTGGGCTGTCCATACACGTGCAGCTTTTGCATCGACTCCGTCATCCCCTATCAGGCAATGGAGCTGAAAGTTCTGCAAGACGATTTGCGTTTCTTGCTTCGCAAGCTCAAACGTCCGCGCGTTGCCTGGCATGACCCGAACTTCGGAGTACGTTTTGACGAGCAATTGGACGCGATCGAAGAAGCCGTGCCGCCTGATAGCATTGACTTTGTCGCTGAAAGCAGCCTGTCGCTGCTCTCCGAGGCTCACCTCCAACGCCTGCAACGCAATGGGTTCAAAGCGGTCCTGCCCGGCATTGAATCATGGTATGACCTGGGCAACAAATCCAAAACCGGTAGCCGTGCTGGCATGGAGAAGGTGCAACAGGTCTCGGACCACGTAAATTTGATCATGAAATATGTCCCCTATGTGCAAGCCAATTTTGTGCTCGGCCTCGACTGCGACGAGGGCGCAGAGCCATTTGAGCTGACCAAACGCTTTGTCGACTTATCGCCGGCGGCCTTTCCGGGTTACTCCCAGCTCACGGCATTTGGTCGCGCAGCGCCGCTCAACCTGGAATACCAGAAGACCGGCCGCGTGTTGAATTTTCCCTTTCACTTTCTCAACAACAACCACGCCATGAACGTCCGGCCCAAAAACTACGATTGGGTGGAATTCTATGACCACATGATAGACTTGAGCGAGTACACCTTCTCACGGCGCAGCATCTACCGCCGTTTTACATCCATGAATATGGCTCTTCCGAAATGGATGAATTTCGTACGCGCGGTTTCCTCAGAAGGCTGGGGCCGGATTCGCTATTACAAGGAAATTCGCCGCCGTCTGCAACAAGACCCGCAATTCCGTCCTTATTTTCAGCAGGAAACCGACCGCCTGCCACAATTCTATATCGACCGCATCAAGGCCGACCTCGGACCACTTTGGGACTGGCTGCCCAGGGGCGCCATCCGGCATGATCCTCTCGAATATCTCAAATCTGAAAAACAACGTGCGGTTGCCTCACCTCCGCAGCAAATCGAGACTGAAGCCTAGCACGAAAAGCAGAAGGATACACCCCCCTCCGGCCTCCACATTCCGACTTCTCTTGCTTCACGAGGTTGGAATTGCGGGGCTCTGAGTGGGCGGTATTTGCCCTTCGACAGGCTCCGGGTACGGAATGAAGCGGCCAGGACATCGAGCTTGCCTGTGCTGAGCTTTGCCAAAGTGTCGAACCAGGTTGACTCGAATTTACCGAACTAAGCGTATCGGCTTGT
>CAZVSL010000080.1:13341-15169 GCA_964629935.1 uncultured Calditrichaceae bacterium
CGTTTGCATTTTCCGTCTCCTCTGCCTATATTCTTCATCATGAAAGAGATAATCGAAGAATCTCTTCGCCTGCTCGCTCAAAAGCAGCCGCATGTTGTAGCAACCGTGGTGCGCACAAAAGGCATGACCCCGCAAAAGGCCGGCGCCCGCCAGCTCATCCGGCAGGATGGCACAAGCATCGGCACACTCGGCGGCGGTTGCGTGGAAGGCGATATCTGGTTTTATGCCACGGAAATGCTGCGCGAGAAAAGCGGACCCCAATTCCGCGCCTACACACTGAACGCAGACCTGGCTGCTCAGGACGGCCTCGTATGTGGCGGCACCATGTATTTCTTTCTCGAGCCGCACTATCAGCCGGAACCTGAACAAGCTATTGCGCAAAAAATTGCTCACGCCTGCGACGGCGGCGATTCGATAGCAGTTGCAACCGTTGTCAACAGTGCTGGCGCTTTGCAGCCCGGCGCAAAGTGGCTGGTCACTGAAGAGACGCAGCCATCTGATCTTCCGCTCGACCATGCCACTGCAAGAGAGATTTGCGAAACAGGCAATCATCTGGCTGCGACCGGACAGAACAAGCTCGTCCGCGGCGCTGACGGCAGCGAAATCTATCTCGAAGGTTTCACAGCGCCGCCAACGCTGGTCGTGCTGGGCGGTGGCCACATCGGCAAAGCTGTCTACAACCTGGCGCTGCCCTTGGGCTTTCGCGTCATCATCATCGATGACCGGGCTGAATTCGCAAATGCTGAACGCTTTCCCGCTGCCCATGCCACGGTTGCGGCCCCGTTTGATGAAGCCCTGCGACAGCTCGATGTCCACTACAACTGCTTCATCCTGATCGCAACCCGCGGTCACAAGTTCGACGATCTGGCGACCAGAGCCGCAGTGAACACAGCGGCGCGCTATATCGGGCTGTTGGGCAGCAAGCGCAAGAACATGCTTATTTTTCAGGAGCTGCGCAAGGCCGGCGTTCCCGATGAGCGCATCCGGCAAATACATGCGCCTGTTGGCCTGGACATCGGCGCCATTACTCCGGAGGAAATAGCTGTCAGCATTGTTGCAGAGATGATTGCCTGCCTGCGCGGAGGCGAAGGCCGGCCACTGAAACTGACCCATAATGTGGAAACACAACTGGTCCACGAAAACATGGAAATGCAAACGTGAATTGTTCAAGCCAACGTATCAGATAAAGACTATGCCACGAATTCAAAAATTCTATCTTATGTTTCTAATCCTGTTCTCCTGCCTGGGTTGTGATCAGATCAGCAAACGCGTCGCTAAGGAGACGCTGGAACAAGCGCCACCCAAAACTTATCTCTGGGAAACATTCCGACTGCAATACGCGGAAAACTCCGGCGCCTTTCTCAGCCTTGGCTCAGGCTTGCCCAAGCACATACGTACTTGGCTGTTCACTTTTATAAGCGGGGGCCTTTTGGTTGCGCTCTTTCTCTATATCGTGTTCAATCGAGAGCTTGACCGAAGCCACATTTTCGCACTCTCGCTTATACTCGGCGGCGGCAGCAGCAACCTGTTTGACCGCATCGTCAACGACGGCAAGGTCATCGACTTTATGAATATGGGAATCGGCGGGTTGCGCACCGGCATATTCAACTGGGCAGATGTCGTCATCATGGTCGGCATGGGGCTCATCGTACTCTTCAACATCTCGGAAGCTCGCAAATCAAGACAGAAAGAGCCATCCGAGCTCACCTCCTCAGACGAAGTCTAACCTGAATCTTCAGGCTCATTGCATCCAACTCAAACATCGCAATCCCGCGTCATCCGCTACCTGACGTTGCTTGGTCCGGGCATCGCTGTGGCCGCCACAGGG
>CAZVSL010000081.1:0-15120 GCA_964629935.1 uncultured Calditrichaceae bacterium
ATGACAATACAGGCACGCTGTCGCCATCAAGCGTTAGCTTCACGGATGACACAAACGTTACTGTAAACAATGCCACGATAACGAAAGCGCAGAGTGGCGTCAGAATAACGGCCAATGGTGGGGGCGCGATAGGACAGTCTCCGAGCTTCACCGTTAACCCTGCTGCCCTGGACCATTTTGCTGTAACCAATGCCACGGGCGGCAATATCAGCTCCCAGACTGCCGGAACGCCTTTCGATATCAGAATTACAGCGCAGGACGCATTCAACAACACGGTGACAAGTTTTAACAGCACGGTTGGCTTGACTGATGATACGGGCACGCTGACTCCGTCTACCTCTGGTGCACTGAGCTCCGGAACAACAACGGAAACCGTTACCATCACCCAAAGCGGGGTGGATATTCAGATCACTGCTCAGGGTGGTGGCTCTTCCGGGCAGTCGAATGCATTCACGGTGAATCCCGGCAGCCTTGCCAGCTTTACCATCGATCCCATCAGCGATCAGGCGACCAATGAACCGTTTCCGATCACTGTCACCGCCATCGATGCGAATAACAACACGGTGACAAGCTTTACCGGCACAGTTGTTATCAGCGATTTGACGACTACTATCTCGCCAACGGCCAGCGGCAATTTTTCGAGTGGTCGCTGGACGGGCAATGTAACGATAACTCAAGCGCGCATCTCTAACGAGATCACCGTGCAAAACTCAGCAGGTTTACAAACGGGTACCAGTAATCCCTTTGATGTCAGCTCCACAACCATTGACCATTTCACGATTTCAGCGATTGCCTCGCCTCAGACAGCCGGGCAGCCATTCAACATAACTGTGACTGCTGAGGATGCCAGCAATAACACTGTAACCGGCTTTACCGGAACAGTGAATTTAGATGATGAGACAGGAACACTCGACCCTCCCATTTCTGGCAATTTCGTCGATGGCGTTTTGACCAATTTTCCGGTGACGATTACGGCATCGCAAACAAATAATATGATTACGGTCACCGGATTAGGCAAGTCAGGTGAATCAAACGCATTTGATGTCGACCCGGCAGCGCTGGACCATTTCGAGTTTGTGGCCATTCCCAGTCCGCAGGTGGCTGGTCAGGCATTTGATATAACCCTTACGGCAAAGGATGCGTTTGATAACACAGTAACCGGCTTCACGGATCAAATAACTCTCACCGATAACACGGGTACAATTACGCCCGGTACTACAAACAATTTCATCGCCGGTCAGTTGACGCAGTCGGTGGTGATTACGCAGACGGCTTTGGACAATCTTATCACGGCGACATTTGGTTCGGTGATCAGCCAGTCTAATTTTTTCAATATCACAGCCCAGGGTGTGGTAAGTTTTGCTATCTCCAATATTGCCTCACCGAAATTGGCTGGTGATCCGTTTTTGGTGACAATTACGGCAAAGGATGACACAAGCGGCACGGGCAACACGGTGACCTCTTTCAATGGCAGCGTCGATCTCAGTTTGCTCGGAACCGGCGGCACGCTCACCCCAACCTCAACGACAGCGTTTTCAAACGGAGCCTGGACCGGCAATGTTCGGGTTCTGTCGATAAATAGCGATCCCGATGGCAAGATCCTGCATGTTGATGATGGCCTGGGACATGTAGGAGACTCGAATCCGTTCACGGTGAAACCCGGTGCGCCGGTTGGCGCCGTTACCTTGACTGCAAATCCGCAAGTCTTACCCGCCGATGGGGTCTCGCTTTCGCAGATTACCTCTGATTCATTGAAAGACGCCAATGATAATTTCATCGGCAGCGGCCGACAATTCACGGTTACGCTGGACCCGGCCGGTCGCGGGCAGATTACCACAGACTCTAACCCGGTGCAGCCAGGCACGCAGGTGGTTAGCGGTGTAAATAGTTCACTGGATTTCAGCTACCAGGCTGGTAGTGATGGCGGCTCAGTTAGAGTTGTTGTCCAGAGTGATTCCGGAAATGCGACCGGCGATGTTACGCTCACCCTGGGGAGTCTCAGTATTACCTCTGTTTCGGCGGCGCCTGCCTTTGTCTCGCAGGGTCAGACAAGCGTTGAAGTTGTTATGATTGTGCAAAATTCGGGCGCTTCCACCATTTCCGGAATTTCAGGCAATAACAGTACGCTGACATTCACTGACCGGACGAATTCAATCGACAGGACGGGCGACTATATCGTTACCAGAGTCGATCAAATCGATACCATTCCACCGGGTGGTCAGCAGCAATTGCAATTTGCAGTAGATGTCCGAGCCTCGGCCACCATAGATACGATTGACATTGATGGCAGTGTTACCGGTACGGTAGGCGGCCAACCAGTCAGTGTCGCGGGTGCTGCAATAACGGACGCATGGATTGTGCAGCAACCAGCACAATTGTTGGCGGTTAGCGTTACGAGTCCTGGTGATACGGTGACAGTCGGCAACAAAGATAATGCGCTGGCGGTAAACATTCAAAATCCGGCCCCTGTTGGCAGCGCCTCTCTTATCATCGACACAATCCAACTGCGGTTCCTCCAGAATGGCGCCACGGATCAGTCTGTGTTCTTCATCGTGGAGCCGGATCCGAATAATCCGATTTCAATCGGAGCAGGACAAACCAGAGCGTTTGCATTTGACGTCGATGTCGGAAGCTCCACCCCCACCGGCGACTACGAAGTCGACGTCACTGTAACCGGGCATGATACAAATGACGTTGCGCTGACCCTGCAGGATACGGAGGCCAGCACGCGTCTCGACTGGTTCGTGAAATCAGCGCCCAATTTTCAAATCATATCGCTGACCACCGAGCCGACTCAGGCTTTCAACGCCGGGCAACCCAATCCCGGCAATATTCTCATGGAAGTCAGCAACAACGGTCCGGATGATATTGTGCTCGACCTGGACGCCGGCGCAACCTTTGTGCGCCTGTTCCGCGGCATCACAGAAGTGACCGGCGAATATAGCATCGATCAGCCGACTGCCTTGCTGACCTCCGGCGACGACACACTGCGCAGCCTGAGCACCGATATCCTGGTTTTCCCGGTAGCGCAGGCAGGCACCACCGTCGGCACCATAACCATAGAAGGCACAGTTTCCGGCGCCGATCTGGGCACAGGCCAGCCTATCGATGACAACACCAGCGATGGCGGCAAAGGCGAATTCGAAATCAAAAGCCAGACCGGTACGGTTTTCATCGAGAACACCGAGCCCAATGACAACACCCCGAACGTGCAGCTTCAGATTGGCCAGGTTAATACGGGCCAGGAATTCGTGGTAGATGTCAGCATCAAGAACAGTCTTGATGAAACTGTGGACACCGTGCTGGTTGATCTGTCTTCATCCGGATCATCGCAAATCCAGCAGTCCCGAATTTTGATTAGCTCGATAGCAGCAAACGCAACAGCTACGGTAACATACCAGGTCATAGCTTCTTCTCAACCCGGAGAGGAAACTTTTATAGCGGACATTTTCAATGCCGGTGTTGGCAGAGATACGCAGCAGCCGGCAAATGAAGGGCCCCCTGTTGATAACGACGCGATTTTTACCATCGAAACGCCGGCCAACATAAGCGTTGACCTGTCGGCGGAAGATGTTTCTCTGGCAGCAGAAGACACTTTTTCGGTGACTGCGCAAGTCACCAATGCCGGACAGGCGCGTATCGATGATTCCGGCGAGCTGACCCTGAGCCTGCCGGACAATTACACCCTGGTGGATGATGGTACAGGCCGGACCTCTTTGACTGCCGGCTTTGCCATCAATGAATCTGTGGTCTGGCGCATTCTGTCGCCGGCTTTTGATTCTCAGGCAGATTCATTCATCGTTAACATCAGTGAACTTCCTTCAGATGAGAACACGGGTTTGCCTGCCAACGTTGCAAGTGGTGAGGACACCATTGTTGTCCAGACTTCAGACGTAGATCTGACCATTACCAGCTTTGAAGTGACAGCACCTGCCGGGGCCACGGACGACACGGTCTCTACTCAGCAGGACTTCACCGTAACCGCTGAATTCACACGCTCACCTAACATCGAGGAAGTTCGGGCGACACTTGGCGTGCCCTCTGGTGTCAGCATCAAAGCTACCAGTCCCAATCCACGCGTGATCCCCACTGGCGTCACGGTAACATGGCAGCTTCAGGTAGAAGACCAGACCGGCCCGTTGCAGCTTAGCGTGGACATGGTAGGTTTCGATGGCGGTCAGGACGTCGCAGATGATAGTGCTGAGCTGACTGTTCTCTCTGTAACTCGCGCTGAGCTGCAGTTGAGCTTCAGGTCAGACCTGGCCAGCAACATCGCATCGATAGACCAGGAATTCAACCTGATTGCTCGTCTCACCCGAGTAGGTGTTGCCGGCGTAACAGATGGCGAAATCACTTTAGACTTAAGCAATTCTGGCGTCACACTGCGCAATCAGGAACCAGCCGCAAAAGTGTTTAATCTGGGAGACAATTCTCAGATCGAAGTCTCCTGGCCCGTGAAAGCCCCGTCTGCACCAAGCGGCGCCCCTGAGCAAGTCTCGATTAGTATAACCCAGATACCTAAAGATGAAAACTCCGGCCAGGATGCAAGATTTGTCGGAAATAATACGGTTGAAACCCTGGAAATCGAGACCACCGACCTTGGCACGATTAGTATTAGCGACTTTATCGTCAGCAGTCCCGGCGGCGCAGCCGACGGCGGCCTGTCCACCGGCCAGCTCTTTACGGTCAAAGCGACCGTCACCTGGAACAGCGTAAAAGATCGCGTGGCAAGCATCAGTTTTCCAAACGGCTATGTTGTTCCGGATGGTATCATCAGCAAACAGTCTCTGCTCGATGTGGATTCTGGTACAGAAGAGTTCACCTGGACCTTGCAGGCTCCGACGGATGTGCGCGCAACTCAGGAAGCCATCACCGTTCGTGTCACCGGCAAAGACATAGCCAACGAAAGCCGTGAGTTAGATGATGAGACTGCCTTATTGTTCACGGTGGTGAGCCAGGCATCTTTGCAGCTTGCTGCCAGCATCACCGACCCGTTGCCGGCCATCGGCGGTGTGCTCACGGAAGGGCTGCTGTTCACCGTAACGGCAACGCTGGATAACACCGGCGGCGCGACTGTGACCGGTCAGGACACTTTGAGGCTGACACTGCCGGAAGGCTATAGCCTGGAAGGTGCGCAACCCCTTGAACGACCGATAACGGCAGGCGGCCAGGTAAGCTGGCAAATACGTGCGCCCGAGACCCCCCACAATAGCCCGAGGAACATCAGAGTAGAGGATCTGAAGCGCAACATCCGGGATGTGAATACAGATGATTTACCGCCGTTGACACCGAACAACCCCGCGCGTGTCACCATCCCGGTGATCACGCGAGCCATAAGCCTTGAGACCAGGCTGCTAACGCAAAGGAAGCCCGTCACCATCACCAGAGGCGCTGAGAATGTGCAGCTCTTCGGGTTGAGTTTCACAAACATCAGCGATGCCGTTATTGAAATTGATTCCATCAGTCTGGAGCTGTTTGACCTCGAGCAAAATCCGTTGCCGCCGAATGCGGTTTTCGACCAGCTCTCGGTGCGCGACTATGTCGCCGGCACTCCCGTATTTGCAACTGTGTCGCCGCTGCCGGGTTCTAATCCGATTATTCTGGCCTTCAACCCGCCGCTCACTGTCGGGACCGGCGCAGATACCACGCGGGCGATCGAGTTTGTCGTCAACATAAGGCAACAGACGGAGGTCGAGGCGTTTCAGCTTATGATATCATCGCCAGCGAGTCAGATTGTTGCGCGGGTTAAGGAATCGAACAAGAAAGTGTTGATCACAGACGATGCCGGCCGGCCCCTTGATATCGTTGTTCCGGGCGGCACCCGCGTCGTCGATTCGGACTTTGAGACCAGTTTCTTCAACTATCCGAATCCGATCGGCAGGAACGAAACCACGAGTTTCAACTACAACCTGACGCAGAATTCAGATGGCACGCTCAGAATCTATACACTTCTGGGCGAGCTGGTCTGGTCCACTACTTTCACTTCGGGTGAGATTCTCGGGCAGGCCGGCAACCATGACGGCGTCAGCCTTAAGACCATTACATGGGATGGCCGCAACGGCAAGGGCCAGGAAGTGCGAAATGGCGTCTATATTGCGGTATTAACTACGAGCGCAGGGGAAGCTGTAACAAAAGTTGCGATCGCGAAATAACTTGCGAATTGAGATGGTTGCATACACAAAAAAGTTGACTCTCACGATTCTGTTTTCTATTATATTGGCACTGTTTTCTGGCGCCGATGCACAGAATAATGAGGAAGGCGGCGTCGAGAGTTTGTTTACAGCCGCCGGCATTGGTGCGCGGGCCCTTTCGCTTGGGGGCGCGTTCGTGGCAGTTTCAGATGATCCCACCGCCGTCTATTGGAATCCGGCCGGTCTCGATTATATTCAGAAGAAGGGCGCGAGTTTCTTCTACTCAAGTCTTGGTTTCGGCAGCTCCTACAATTTCATTGGCGGCGCATGGCCGACGCTGAATTTCGGGACCATCGGACTTGGCTGGGCGCGTCTTGCAACTGATGAAATACAGGAGTTTGATGCCAGCGCAAATCCGGTTGGTCCGCCGGGCGACTATGGCGCGGATTTGTTTTTCTTTTCGTATGCCAAGCAGATTCGTAAAACCCTGAGCCTGGGCGGCAGTTTCAAACTCGAGCGTCAGAATTTTGCATTTGCCAATCTTTCTGATTCGGGGGTGGGCCTGGATCTTGGTCTGTTGTATAAGCCCGAACTGTCAGGTGTTTTTGAGAACCTGGCCTTCGGTTTCAACATTCAGAACGCAATCGCTTCGCAGTTACGCTTTCGGGAAGCTGATGAATCGACGCCGGTGAATTTCAAGGCGGGTCTGGCCAAGATATTTGTTCTGGGCGATGAACGCAATCAACTACGGTTTGCTTTCGATCTCAATAAGGGTGAAGGCAGCGGCACGATGCATTTCGGTACCGAGTATTCTTTCCAAAATAGCGCCACCATGCGGGTCGGGATGAATGGCGGTCAGGTTGCGCTGGGAGCTGGCGCACGCTATCACAATCTGGAGATAGATTATAACTTTGGCCGCTACTTTGATGGCGAAGCGTTTTCCGCGAACCATCGATTTTCGCTTACAATTCATCTAGGCAAGAGCAAAGACCAGCGCCGGCTTGAAATTGCGCAGGCGCGTCAACGGGAGATCCGCATTCAGGTTCAGGATTCATTATGGATCAATTCGGAATTAGAATTTAGCAACAACATGCAATCCGGTCGCGAAAGCTACTATGAAAATGACTACACTGCCGCCTTTACCGCTTTTGCTCGCGCCAAAGACGCCGCCAAGACAATGGAAAATATCGCGATGCGACTGCGCGGCGTCAATGGTGAAGACCGGGAAGCGGAAGGGCGAATTCAGACTGCCTTCACCGCGATTGAGGAAGCTGACCAGTGGTTCGAAAAGGCAAACACAAAGGTAGATTCTGTGCAGCAAGCAGAAATTCAGCGCGTTTATCTCGAGGCGGCCATACAGGAACGCCAGAGTGCCCGCAAGGCAGCGATTGACTCACTTAACACGTTTGTCAGCAAACATCGTCGCACGGGAACGCGCTTCTTCAAAGAGGGTGATTTCCAGCGCGCGATAAACGAGTGGCGTCTTGTGGTTGCAAGCATCGAAAACTTTGAAGATCCACCGGAAGAGATCAAGCGCATGAAACTGCAGGTGGAGTCAGATATCGGGACAGCAGAAAAGCAGGTGCAAGCGCAGGAACAAAGGCAGCGTTCGAAACTGCAACAACTTACTTTTGATGAGCACTTCAACCAGGGAATGCGATATTATGCCAGCAAGGACTGGGAGAATGCCGTCAAATCCTTCCAGCGAGCCCTGGAGATCAACCCGAAACACAGGGAGGCCAAGGAGAAGCTTGAGGCAGCCAAAGCACGCTCTGTGGCTACCGTTCAACAAATGCCGCCAGTGGTGCGGGCAAAATTTGTGCGTGCACGGAGCTACTATAATGAGAAGCGATACAATGAGGCGTTGGAGCTGTTGGAGACCATTCGTCAAGAGCAACCGTATAACAAGATGATTCTCGACATGATTGACCGCGTTTTCGAGAAGATGAACAAATAGGTGTGTGGCAGTGCTTTCTAACGTTGAAAAACAACAACTTAAAGTTCCCGCCCATATAGATTATCTCGGAGATCTGCGGGATTTTGTCACGCAAATTGGGCGGAAGCACAAATTCTCAGACAAAGTCGTCAACGCCTTCAAACTTTCCGTCGACGAGGCTGCCACCAATATCATCCGGCATGCGTATCGTGACCGCGAGGGTTTGATCACCATTCGTGCGTTTGTCCGCAAGAACAGTCTAACCATATCCATAATCGATCAGGGCAAGTATTTTGATCCCAATCGCGTAGAAAATCCCGATCTGAATCGCTATATCGACATTGGCAAGAAGGGCGGTTTGGGCATTTTCATCATGCGCAAGCTTATGGATGAGATCGACTACCGCAAGACCGAAGAAGGCAATGAGCTACGCATAACGAAATACTACGATCAGCCCGCTAAGAAGGGCTTGTTTCAGACAGCCGTCTCGTCAATTCCGTTTTCAATTAAGGCCAAGTATTTCTTCCGCGCAATCTCCATCATCTTCTTCATCGTCACCGTCACCTACTTGTATTTTTTTTTCAAGACGGAAAGTGAGATTCTTACCCGCTTTATAGCAAGTTCGCAGGCTACAAATTCGCAAATTGTCGGTCTCATAAGCTCTGTTGAAGCTGAGGATATTCAGTTTCTCGATGAATTCATCGGTTCCATAGAAGAGGAGAACCGAGGGTTGCTATGGGTGACGGTTCAGGAAAAGGCCTCCGATGTCATAACCTACAGTACCGATAAAGCTCTGTTTGGAGCGCAGTTTACACGGCCCGAGAACGTTGAGCGCATCTCCAACAACATCTACAAATATGACAAAGATGGTACGACCTTTTATGAGTTTGAAAGCCCGATAATCATAAGGTCATCCGGAGAGCTGTACGGCACGGCAAACATCCTGTTTTCCGCCGAACCCGCCAAACAGCAGATACGGGAAAGCAGACTCGACAATCTCAAAGTCGCAGCCCTCGTCCTGATATTGAGCTGTGGCGGCGTGGCTCTGCTCATCTATCTCATCATGAATCCGTTTCGCAAGCTGTCCGATTGGATCAAGAACCTCGGCAGCGGCGACATCGATGACGAAATGGACATCGATGAGTCTTCTGATCTGGGCGTGATTGCCAAAGCCGTCAAAGATATGAGCAACGACTTGCGGGAGTCACAAGTTAGCCTGGCGCAGCAGGAACGGCTGCAACGAGAAATGCGGGTGGCCAAGGACATCCAGCAGACTCTGCTACCGATGGAGTTTCCGGTGCTGGAAGGCTACCAGATTGCAGCACACTATGACTCTGCTACCGAAGTCGGCGGCGACTACTATGACTTTGTTGAGGTCGACAAAGATACCCTCGGCATCGCCGTGGCTGATGTCTCCGGCAAAGGTGTCCCGGGGTCTTTGGTGATGACCATGATTCGAACGGCGCTTCGTACGGAAGCGCGCGGCGTCAAAGATGCTGCCGAAGTGCTGGCGCGGGTCAATGAGTTTGTGAGCAACGACATCAAGAAGGGCATGTTCGTGACTGTGTTCTATTTGATCATAGACTCCAAAAGGCGCAGCCTCAATTATGCCAGCGCCGGACATAATCCGATGATTCTAAGACGGAGCAGCAAGGATAAGACATACTATCTGAATCCGCGCGGTTTTCCGATCGGCGTGAAGCTGCCGGAAAAGGATTATTTCAGAAACTATATCGAGTCCGAGACCATTCGCTTGACCAAAGACGACATCCTGCTGATCTATACCGACGGGATCACTGAAGCGATGAATTCCGCTCGCGAGCTGTATGGCGAGGAACGCTTACAGCAGGTTATGAGGGAGGCCGGAGGAGTATCTGCAGAAGAGTTTGTTGAAAAACTCAAGGACAGCATTTACGAGTTTACCGAAGGCCAACCGCAAAATGATGACATTACGCTTGTGGCCGTCAAAGAAGAATCCACGCGCGAAGAGGATGAACTGCGCAGAGCCAAAGAAGTGCATTCGCTTATTGCGAGAGGCATGACGGTTAAGGATGCATGCGAAGAAGCCAGCATCACCACCACGGCCTACTATAACAAGTACAGGAAGATATTTGAAGAACAGGGCGTTGAAGCTGTGGAGGTCGATGAAGACTCCTCTGTTGAGGCCAGGCATCTGAGCATTGAAGAAAAAACAAAGATATTTGACGTTATCACTCGTCATCCGGAGTTTGGCGCCAGCCGGATACAGGCGGAGCTCAATACGGAGAGGTACGGTTTCACTGAGATCAGCGAACGCAAGATTTATGACGAGCTCGTCCGCAACCGCTTAAATACACGTCCCTTGCGCGAGGCTTACATCAATCGTGCCAGACGGGGCAAACGCCGGCCCAAACCTCCCGGCACGCCTGTGCTGACGCTGGACGGAGAGATTATCCTGCGCAAGTCTGAAATGACAGACTTTGTCCTGCCCGAAAAAGAAGAGGAGGTCAAGGATGCCGAACTTGTCAAGCCGCGGGACGCCAGGAAATCCGGAGACAGCACATCTGAGTCTGAGAAAGAATCATCTGATGAGCCTTCTTTCGAATCCCTCGCAGACCATGGTTCCGAAGGTGGCGACGATACGGTTATTTCAGAATTTGAATCGGATGTCTATTGACGAAATTCTGTATGAAGATGACGCGATTGATCAAGATAAGGCGGATTTAACCGAAGATAATAGTGATGATTCTTTTTACGAAACTTCTGAAGACGCCAGCGATACCGTAGACGATACGTCGCAAGAATTGAGCAAAGCCGGAAACGATGACGACGAGTTCGAAGGACTCGACGACTCTGATTCCTCCCTGTTGACAGATTTCTCAGTCGATGAGCTGTTTGCAAGCGGAGGACAACAACATGAAGGAGATGACGATTTCGATGATGACTTTGATGATGAATCGGAAACAACAGTTGACCAGCAGCTCTCCGAGTCCGATCCGGCGGCTGATGACGTGCATGATGAAGCAGAGCGAGAAGAAGAAACTGAGCCGTCGCTGTCTGACGATGATTTTTCAGAGGAGTTTGACGTTCAGACGGATGAAGTGGCATATTCCGGTTCTGAGCAAGACGCCACTCATGACATAACCATTGCCGATGATGATAAGTCCTACATCATATCGGAAGCGGAGCAAGAGGAAGATGATGACCGTGAGAACGGTGTGGGCGCCAATGAATTCAATACCCTGGAGGGCGATGATACCGTCTCATTCTCAGACCTAATCCAGTCGCTCGACGATGAGATCGTCTATGTAACAAGGCCCCCGCATTTGGCGGATGATCCTGACGAACAGGACGCCTATCAGGCTGAGTTTGGGGAAGAGGCTGACGAAGATGATAGCTTCGGAGCTGCTGAAAATGAAGATAACCAGACGCCGGCTGATCATACTGCTGGCCAGAATGGTGGGCATCAGTTGGATAAAGAGACCATTTTGATTAGCGGTATAAAGTATTATAAGAATAATGAGTATGACAGAGCCATAGAGGAATTCAAACGGGCAATTCATGCGTATCCTGATTATAAGGAAGCGCACAGCATTTTGGGCAATGCATATTTTAGAACCAGACAGTATGATATGGCTGCAAGAGAATACGAGCGCGTCAAAGAGATTGATCCGAACGATATCACAGCCTATGAAAATATGGGCGTCATCTACGCGAATCGTGGTGAATACAAACAAGCCTTGCGTGAATGGAAGAAGGTGATGGAGCTCAATCCGGAGCGAATAGACATCAAAGATAAGATCAAGAAAGCGCTGCGGATGATTACGTAAGCCCTGCGAAGCACAAAATATTTAGTTTCTATTGACTTTGTTGCGATTTTCTACTATATTTTAATTTGTCATATTTGTTTCTTCATCAATAGGTCAGGAGTGATCCATGGAAGGCATTCAAGTGTCTGTGGAAAAGGTTGGTCCAAACCAGAATATCTCCGTTATCAAAGTCGGGGGATACATCGATACCACAACTTCTGGGGAATTAGAGCATCAATTATCAGCTCTCTTGAAGTCGGACAATTACAGTATCATCATTGATCTCGCCAATGTAGATTATATTAGTAGCGCGGGATGGGGTATTTTCATCAGCGAAATTAAAGGAATTCGCCAGAAGAATGGTGACCTTAAACTTGTCAGGATGATCCCGGATGTGTTTGAGGTGTTTGAATTGCTGGAATTTCACTACATCCTAAAAGCCTTTGATTCACTTGAGGAAGCAATTGCCGATTTCGACGCAGGTGTCAGCAGCAGCGATCCGGCGCTCAGACCTCCATATCAATCCGAAAAGGCTTCCGATGACAGGGAGTCTCAGATGACCTCGCGGGAAGTCAAGACAGATGTAGCAGTAGAGAGTGGTTATAAACCTTCAAATGAAGATCCTTATCTTGAAACGATAGAGGAAAAACTACGGCAGGTGATTGTAGAGCAGCCTGACGCCGGTATGTTTCAACTCATCAAGAGTCTTAACACGCCGCGATTTGGAAATATCAAGTTGGGATGGTTCGAGATGCGCAAATATTTGAAGCAATTGAATCTGGAGTCCAAGAAGAAGCGTGTTGCGTATTTCAAGCAGAACACTTTTGGATGAGATGATGTAGTTCGTCTGCCGCCGACCCTTCTCCCTCTTGACTAATTGTAGCTCAATTCTATTATCATTCAATCCTGACTAGACAGATATCGCATGTTTGTCGATCACGCCAAAATACGTGTTTCTGCCGGAAATGGTGGCAGTGGTTGTGTCAGCTTCCGTCGTGAGAAATATGTCCCGAAAGGCGGCCCTGACGGTGGAGATGGCGGTGACGGCGGGGATGTCATTTTGCGGGCAGATGCCAATCTCTCCACATTGCTTGATTTCAAATATCGGCCCAGCTTCAAAGCTGAGCGTGCTGAGCACGGCAAGGGTAGCAATAAGCATGGCAGAAACGGCAAGGACTGTTATATTCGGGTGCCAAGAGGGACCCTGGTAAGAGACGTGAATACTGGTGAGTTTCTCGGCGACCTGATTGAGGATGGTCAGACGCTAATCGTGGCAAGGGGTGGCCGCGGCGGCCGCGGTAATGCCCGTTTTGTGAGCGCTACCAACCGCGCACCGAGGGATTGGGAGCCCGGAGAATTCGGCCAGGAAAGAGAGCTTGAGCTTGAGCTGAAGCTTATCGCTGATGTCGGTCTCGTCGGCATGCCTAATTCCGGCAAATCTACACTAATTTCTAAGATCTCAGCAGCCAGACCCAAGATTGCTGACTATCCCTTTACCACGCTAAGGCCAAATCTCGGAATCGTGAGGTATCGTCAATTTGACAGTTTTGTCGTTGCCGATATCCCCGGTCTCATAGAGGGGGCTCACCTCGGCAAGGGGCTTGGGCATGAGTTCCTGCGTCATATCGAAAGAACAAAAGTGTTGGTCGTACTGATCGACTGCACCTCAGAGGATTATGTGCGAGAGTATGAGCTGTTGATGCGGGAGCTGGTTAAATTCAATGCAGAATTGCCAGCACGCGTCGGTATTGTGGCCCTGACCAAGACCGATCTGCGTCCCGAGGAGGATTTGCAAGTGGCTGGTTTGCCGGCCGAATCCGTGCTGAAGATATCAAGCGTGACAGGCGAGGGGCTGCCTGAACTCAAGGACCGCATCTGGCGCTGTTTGCAGAATCAAGACGCTTCGACGGAAAGTGAGAACCAGTTTGACCGAGCATGAAGCCCTGCTGACGCTTTCGATAATCCCGGGCGTCGGGCCGAATCGCATTCGCGCACTGGTCAGGCGCTTTAGATCCGCTAGGGCTGTTTTCGATGCGTCGCTGCAGCGACTGATGGAAGCCGACGGCATTGACAAAGTTACGGCGCAGCGTATTCGGAATTTTGACCGATCGGACATCTCCCGCAAGCAGCTCGAAAGCATCGATAGAAATGGCGCCCGCCTCGTTACATTCTGGGATAAGGAATATCCCGAGAATCTCAAGCATATTTTTGATCCACCAGCGTTTCTGTTCGTCAAAGGCGCTTTTGTGCCTGAAGATAGGTTTGCTGTTGCCGTTATCGGCAGCCGCCAGCCTTCCAATTACGGCCGAATCATCGCTCAGAAGCTTACCCTGGAATTAGCGCAACGAGGCCTGACCATCGTCAGCGGCCTGGCTTATGGCATCGATACCATCGCGCACGCCAATGCAGCCAACAATAATCACCGAACCATAGCCGTCCTTGGTTCCGGAGTGGACCGTATCTACCCGGCGGAAAACACCCGTCTGGCTGAAAAGATTATCAGGAACGGTGTGGTCATTTCAGAGTTTCTCATGGGCGCCAAACCCGACCGTATGAATTTTCCACGCAGAAACCGCATCATTTGTGGCCTCAGTCTTGGCGTGCTGGTGGTGGAGGCCGGCAGCAAAAGCGGCGCTTTGATAACCGCTATGAATGCGTTGGAGCAGAATCGTGAGGTTTTCGCCGTTCCCGGCAATATCGATAGTCCCAGAAGCGCGGGCACAAATGACTTGATCAAGCAAGGGGCAAAATGCGTGACCTGCGTCGAAGACATTCTGGAAGAACTTGCTGTTCATCTCGGTCCGCGCTTTGGCGAGCTGAAGCAGGACACCCAACCCGATAATTTGAAGCCGGAGGAGGCGGAGATCTATCAGCACTTATCCCATGATCCGGTACACGTAGACGCCCTGGCGCGGTTGACAGGCAAGCCCGCTGCCAGACTGCTCACCGTGCTGCTCGGACTTGAATTGAAGAACGCGATCAAGCAGTTGCCAGGCAAGATGTTCGTTAAGATTTAGGTTGACATCAAATCAATTAATTGCTATATTTTTAAGCTCTAAACGCAGGGAGGGCTAGTCCTAATTGGTAAGGCGGCGGTCTTGAAAACCGCTGGGTTCACGCCCTTGGGGGTTCGAGTCCCTCGCCCTCCGCCGTTGTTCTCTATAGTAATTGAGTTTTTATTTCAGCAAGTTTCCGGAGAGGTGGCCGAGCGGCTGAAGGCACAGGTTTGCTAAACCTGCGTAGGGGCAACTCTACCGAGGGTTCG
>CAZVSL010000082.1:0-12812 GCA_964629935.1 uncultured Calditrichaceae bacterium
AACGCTTTTTTATAATCGTCGCAAGCTTTTTCGTAATTGGCCGGATGTTCTTCTGCGCGTTCGAGATATGTCAGCGCCCGAAAAATCAAACAGCGGGCGGCAATGTTTTGCTGAGACTCCAGGGTCGTCCCCTTAACACGCCAGAACGTATCGTAGAGATTGAGGATTTCATCCACGTAGATGGTGATCAACGCCTCGAATGCCAGCAATTCGCTGCCTCTGCGATCGTCTTCGTATAAGAATTTCTGCAATTCATTGTAGATGCGCACAACATCGCGCTCAAGAGCAACCATCTGCTCTTCGAGCTTCATATCGATTTGTTGCGATATGGCCTCGTTTCCTGCTGTCCCCCAGGTCAAAATAATCGCCAGTATGAAAATAGGCAGTCTCAATTAAGAACCCTTCCTCGTTGTTGGAAATGATCGCGCGCTATCGGCAATGCACTTGATGATGGGCCGCAGCCAGTGCAGAACCGGCTGGAGGCCGAATCTCTCGGCAATCTGCCGGTATACGCGCGCAAAGGGCAGCAATTCCGCCGCTTTCTGAAACTCGATTTGACCGCATAGATCATTTTGCGTCAAGCCATTCGCTTCCAGGGCTGATTTCCAGGCTTTGTCGACCATATCTACGGCAAACTGTTTGTCGCCGATTTCATAGCCGATTTCTGAAAGCCGCAAATAGAGGTCTTCGTAGCCATCCCAGATAAATCTTTGCTTGCGTCCCAGTCTGCCGTCGGGTACGAGCAGCTCCTCCCCCACACGTTTGGCGCGGGCGTAAGCATTCAACCGGTTGGTCGAATCGGCAAAACTGAAATAGTAATTCACCAGCCGGAAAATAGAATTGCCGTACACCCGTTTTATTTCATTCGCCAGGGAGAGACTGATGTCCGAACCGCGGTCGACCAGCAGAGCGTACGCCTGTTGCGCTTTTTCGCGTGCATATTGCAACTCCGCCTCCGGCTGGTTGTTTATGCCTTCCTTTTCCATGAACAGAGCCACCTTCGTCAATTCCTTCAACATTTCAGCCTGCCGCTGCGTGCTCTTAGCATGCTTGTAGGCCAGCTCCAGGAAACGCCGGGTCTGGCGGTAGTTGTAGTCATCCGCATAGTTGTTGAGATCTTTTTGCGCTGAGAAGCCGCGCGCACGCCATTCATTGCCGCGCAGGTTGAATTCATCTTCCACAGCTCTTTGACGATAGACCCGAAAGAACAAGCTATCCTGACGGCTGAGCGAGCCTTTTTCCGCCAGATCACAGGCAAGCCGCACCATGAAACTGGTAAACAGACCGTTGGTCAGAGCGCTGTCGGGCGGCGTAATCGTTATGTCCACAGCCTGGTTGATGAAGATGCGGATCTTATCCACAAGCTCCTGCGACACGTTCCAGTCATTTCGGGCATACAATCCCAGGATGCCCTGCCAGGCATGCACCAGGCCATCGAGATAGGCTCCGTCACGCAGTTCGATGGAACGCAACGATTCCATGTAGCCAAAATTAAAGGCAATTTCCGGGTCGCCAAACAGCTCATAGCTCTTTTTCAGAGAAAGGATAGCGGCGTCCAGGGTTGCCAGTTGTCTGTCTTCCAGGTAGAGTTGATACTCAGCGAAGCCCTTCAGACGATAGACGCTCTTCATCACATCCGTGAACCGGCATTCCACATCCGGGACGCTTTCAGCGCAGCGGTTCAGGATCTGATGGCACAGATCGACCGTGCGTTTGTAATCGCCATTCTTGTACGTTTGTTGAATTTCATCATACAATTGGCTGACTGGCTGACCCGAAGCTATACCAATCGCACCCACTAAAATGATGAAAGAACTTAACTGTGAGAAAAATCTCATCATGCAGTGCTCCTCGTTCACAGTGAGAGCCTTAGTAGGCCACTCAGTGCTCTGCGTAGTTCCTGTATCGTAGATTTGTTGCTGTTGCCGATCACCTTGATCCAAACATTGCCGTTTCTGCGCCAGTGGATCTCCTGGGCTGTCCGGTCCGCATAGTTGAAATGAATTTTAAAGCCACCCCGATTTCGTTCAATCTTCTCGATCACTTTGCCGTAGCGCCCTTTGTTGAGGCGGTCAAGCTCCGAAATAATCTTGTTCCAGACTTTGTAGTCCTCGGTCCCGATAGTGGAGGAAGAGAATGAGAGTATTCTTTCATTGGAACCTGTGATGCCCAGCGTTGGCTGCGACTCTTCCCGCTTCGGGCGACGATTGGACTCGTCTTGCTCCTTGAGTTCCAGGCCCGGGTTGGAGTTGTCCACGGTGATGCTCCTGCCTCCTCCTGCCGTTTTACCAATATCCAAGCCACCGGATGATTCGACGAGATAGCCATCGCCCCGCCGCAGTTTGATAGCGCCTTCATTGCTGGCCAGACTCTTGCGAATATTCAAACCCGAGTTACCGCCAAGGTCCAGTGGCGAGTCTGACATCAGGTATTTCATCTCGTCGTTGGTGAGCGCCAACTGCGTTTCATCGTCTTCCTTCAGCAACTCCTCAATTTCCTGGATTATTTCTTTGACTTTGCCACCCTCCTCAACCAATTCCGGCTCTTCAGGCTCGATCTCCACAACCTGCTCCATCTTCAGTTGCTGTTTTTGTTCCGTTGGCGGCGGCAGCTCAGGAATGTCAATTGATTCAAACAATACATGGTCCTTTTCGACCAGGTATTTTTCGATGTCCAAATCTGTGGTTACACGGAAGAACAGGATGGCCAGGATCAGGCTGACTATCAACGCTGCTTCCAAGTTCTTCTTTTGCTTGCGTCTGATCTCGCCGTGTGGCGTTCCCTGTGAGGCTTTGCCTAAAACAAACTTCCTTATCTGTCTTCGTTGCCTTATCACGATGCCATCCAATTAAATTTCGATCACCTGATGCTCAGGTAAACAAGCTGTGCAATGGATATTGTGAATTTATCGAAGGAACCACCCCGATGCCACCAAAGGACAAACTATCTGCAGAAACTAACAGCCACGCTTGGTTAGTTAGTTAGTAGCGGTCAGCTCAGGCAGATGCAGAGGTTTTTTATGCCCAAATCGCAATAGCAGACACTGCAATACTGACTCCGGCGCCTTATACTGTACGTTCACAAACAAACTGCTTGCTCTATAAAAAGAGCTCGTGTCAATTCGCAGGCCGAAAAGATGCTCCTCACCAAACTTGAGAATGGTCGTATCGAAGTCCGGAATTTTGGCCATGAAGATGCCTTTTCCCATGTACACTGCCGGGATTTCGTTTGCGGCCGGATGTCTTGTAGAAAACAGGTACAAGAGATCGCCAAACACAAGCTCACGGATATCCGATGGATGAAATGTGGGCTTTTGCAGATCTGAAATCAACTCCGTTACATCGTTGAACTTACCCTTGCCGGCAGCTTCCAATATCTCTTCTGCCAACTCCATGATGTTGACAAACTCTGACGGCGTATCAACCGGCGTTGGAGCGTTCTTGAAGTCTTCCTGATAGGCGTAGCGTGTAACTACACGTGTCCAGACAGCACGCTCAGATTCAAACGTTGGCACGACTTCCAGGTCGAGAATTTTGACTTCATAGCGAGCCTGCTCTACCTGTGAATTCTTCACCAGATTGACGTACAGCGTATACTCGCGGGCAAGATTATCCGGGCGCGGCGGTCTGGAGCGCAGGAGCCCGATGATGTTGTCCCGCGCAGTTATACGCCGGTTCCTTAATGATTGATCGATTGCCCGGTAGACAGCGCGCAAAGAATTCTGTTCGATATCATCATCCTCGTAAGCGCAGCCAAACGTTTGAATGTAATTGTCATTTTTATATATCTGCTCCAGCGGTCTCTGAATCACAGACCGCATCAGAGCAAGCAGTGTGCGCTGCTCGTCCTTTGACCAGCAGCGCTCCTTGTACCTATCTTCTCTCTCGATAATTCGCCCGGACTGCGCCATCACCTCAGCGCTGAGCAGAGCGACAAAAACCAGGCCTGTCCATATCGTGAAACGCAGCATCATACCCTCTTTCGATAATCAAGAAACTGAGCGCATTCAGGTTGGCGACTCATCGTAGATACCAGTGGTTGAGCCAATAATCTAAACTTTAGATTTAGTATAAAAGCCAATATCTGCGTAAAAAATAATTGTTCTCCGAGAAACTTTGATAACAAAAACGTCAGCAATGTCTCAGCTTGAAACAAGGGTGTGCAAGCCAGCGGCGCTCATAATGCCCCGTGTCACTTGCGAGATAGCTTTAATTTACTGCGAGTTACGAGTTGCAATGCTATTCATGGCACAGTATTTGGTTTGTAACGTCACGCCTTTCTCCCAATGCAAAGAGTTGTGCGGGTTGATGCAAAAACATCATGGCTAATAACTCTGCCTTTCTACAAAATATCTAAATGACCAGACTCTTGGTAAAAACTGTCGCTGTCACCTTATGCATTGTCGCCAAACTTATCGCGGCCAGTGTTGTTTCTGCGCAGCAGCGAACCGCTGCCGACTGGTATGAGCAGGCATTGCAGGAGTCGCAACCAGCATTACAAATCCAGGCGCTCGAAAAAGCAATCGTGTTGCAGCCTGACTTTGTTGAAGCGCTGGTGGGTCTTGGCCAGGGCTATCTGCGCCTCGAAAACTATGAGCAGGCCCGCAAATATCTCATGAAAGCATATACTGCGAACCTCGGCAGGACCGATGATGATATGAAATCGCAAATATTGTACAACCTGGCTGTCACATACAGACATCTTGGCGATATGAAAGCGAGCGAGGATGCGTTGCGCGGCGCAAGAAATCTGGCAGGATCAGAAAAACTGAAAAGCCGTATCGCCTGTGAGTTGGGCGAAATATTGTATCAGCGGCAGCAATTCGAAACCGCTCTGGCAGAGCTTTCACGCTGCCATGAGGTTGAACCTGAGCGACAGGCTTTCTACGATCGCCTGATAACCGCCACCACCACAGCCGTTGAGATGGACAAAGTGTATCGCCGCGCCCAAGACGCAGAGCTTAACGGTCGGCATAAAAAGGCCATCGCGCTTTACGAAAAAATCGATCTGGCCATGCCGGGTTTTCGAGATGTTCAGCAACGCATTGATTCACTGCGCGCCATTGTCGGGACGCAGCCGCAATCATCCCCCGCCACCATAACTCCGGACATGGCTGAGCCAAGCCAACAACCGCTGTCGCAACCGCCAAGCGTCACCCACGAGTTTGACAAAAAAGAAGTGGTCGGGGAAAAGACCGAAAAAACAAATGGCAGAACGCTTGCCGCGCCTGATGTGGACCTGGCAGCGCAAAACGGGCAGCAGGGCAATTCTGCAACCGCCAGACGGAACGCCGCAGATGCTCAGCGAGCCTCGCAAGAAAGCCAATCTGCCTCAGCAATAAAATCAACACCCGACAGCAACGGGGACTCTCCCTCAGCGCGGACGTCGCCGGTCCGGCTGTTGAAATTGCAGAAGCCGGCGGCAAGATCGCCTCGTTCGGATGGCTATCGTATTCTGTTGCCGCGCGAGGCAGCGCCTGAAGACAGCGCCAGGCGCGCGGCTGCAACAAGCACGCACCACGTCTCCTCAAAATCCTACCACACAACCGTCGTCGAGCGACCCGCTGTTGCCCAGGAAAGCAAAAACCGGGTGGTCATAATCACTGGCTTTATACTTACCGTTGTGGTTTTGCCTGTGGTGGGACTCATTGTGGTCTCGCCCGGCGTCCGCGCCCGCTTCTATCTGCTTCTTGGGCAACGCAGACGCGCCATCCCGATTTACGAAAGTCTGCTGCTGAAACATCCTGACATGCTCTGGCTCTATCCTGCCCTGGCGAAGCTCTATTACCGCGAGAACAGGCAAGACGAGCAGGCTATGCACGTGTACAAAATGATTCAGCACCTGGCCATAAAAAACAAATACGCAGATAACCTGAATGCAAATATAGTTAATCGATACCTGTCCAATGTGGACACAATACCTGTCCATATCGAAATCATCGACCAGGATTCTGGCAAGCACTCCGAAGCGTGAACAAGGAGTTTCGTAAAAAGAGTGTGACATCACCATGCCCCAACGTAGTCTACACACGAAAAACTCGGCTGTTTCACTCAGAAACATAGAGCTGGGTTTGTTGTTGCCTGAAACAGTGCTTCGAAAATCGAACAGATAGGAATGGCGTTGCTAGTCTGAGCTTTCTTAACCCGGATGATTCATGAGTTTGCGTTCTTAAGCTCATCATCTGAGGTGAAACAAATGGAATTTTCTCAACAAACTGATGGAGACACCAGCAAACCAATGAGCACGGGCACGGTTATTAGCGGCAAGTATGAAATCCGTAAAGAGCTTAAGCGGGGCGGATTTGGTATTATCTATCAAGGCGTAGATACGAATTTTGGCAAAACAGTAGCCATCAAGTCCATTGACCCGGAGCTGCTCGGCGAAGCCAGGTACGTCGATATGTTCCAGCACGAAGCGCTCAACATTGCGCGCCTCAATCATCAGAACATCGTGCAGCTCTATGACATTCGGCGCGGCGACAACGGCCAGCTTTACATGGTCATGGAATACATCGATGGCTTTGATTTTATGCGTGTTCTGCGCGCCTGCCGCAGCAAGGAACGCTTTGTTCCCTCCCATCTGGCAGCCTATATCGTCGCTGAGATTTGTAACGGCCTGGATTATGCCCACAATCGCCGTAATCCGGAAACCAAAGAACCGCTGAATCTGGTGCACAAAGACGTATCACCCGTCAACATCATGATTGCAAAATCGGGCGAAGTCAAGCTTATCGATTTTGGCATGGCCGATTTTCTCACCAATCACAAGCGCAAGTTCAATGAGGTTCAAATTCAGGGGAATATCCGGTATATCGCGCCTGAGCAAGCGCGTCAGGCAGCGACCCTGGACCGGCGAACGGACATCTTTGCGCTGGGCGTGGTTTTGTTTGAAATGCTCACAGGTGAACGGCTGGTGACATCCAACAGCAAACAGGAAATCGTCGAAACCCTCATCATAGGAAACTATGATCTCACGCGACTGAAAACAGATACCATCCCAGAAAAGCTGCAACAGATCACACGCAAGGCGTTGCAACATAACCCGGCCAACCGCTATCCCACTGCTAATGACATGTACCGTGATCTGATGCACTACATGATACTCACAGCGCCCACTGCCAACTTCATGACGGAATTAGTGGCGTTTATCGAAACGGTAGACCCGGTTTCCGCTGCGGAGGACGGCCACGACAGCGAAGAGCTGCTTCTCGATATGGACGGCCAGCCGCAGTCTCATGAAACCACGCCGGAGGATGGCAATGGCGCCTCTGCCGGGCCAGAGATAGCCCGCGAAATACCTGACCCGGATGGGCAAGCGTCAGAAGAGACGGCCGGAGAGGCGCCGGTATCAGCAACTTCTGATGCGCCTGAACAGCCGGCACAAGGCGAAGAAACCAACGGGACAGACGGGCGAATATTCGGCGGCGAAGAACACCGCGACGGCGCTGCGCCGGGCAACGCCTCCGGTTTTGAAACGCAGCAAGAACCGCTGGTTGAAAGCGCCGAGAAAACAGAGCAGCCGGGCGCCTCAGACTACTACAGCTTCGTGGAAGATGAAGAAGATGACAATCACAAGACCATTATCGATGTCGTCCGTCTGTCGGCGCGGACACACCGGAAGTCGATCATCATTGGCGCCGTGACGCTGTTTGTTTCCTTCCTTGCTTTTACCGTGGTGGACACATTCGCCAATTTTACGCCGCTTGGCACGCGCATCTATGATTTTCTGTTTCCACCGGCCATCAAAATTGTCTCAGTCCCATCAGATGCTAATGTATATCTGGATGATAAATTGCTGCCCGCCACCACGCCTTTGAGTCTCGACGAGATCTCACCAGGCGTACACAAGTTAATGCTTACCCTGCCGCAATATGAATCCATCGTTAAGTCCATCAATGTACCGCGTAAAGGCGAGCTGCGTTTATCCGGCGAGGCTAAGCGCCATGCCGGCCAGGCTTATGTATTGAACTTTAAGAACCGGCTGGACATTGCGTCACAACCGGCAGGCGCCAATATCATCATCGATG
The DNA here is from genome assembly GCA_964629935.1 of uncultured Calditrichaceae bacterium. Taxonomy (GTDB): domain Bacteria; phylum Zhuqueibacterota; class Zhuqueibacteria; order Oceanimicrobiales; family Oceanimicrobiaceae; genus CAZVSL01. The sequence continues at coordinate 8,027 of CAZVSL010000082.1, forward strand.
GCATCCGGCTCAATCAGGTTACACCGGCAACTGTTTTCTGGGATGTCTCCGAAGCGCCGTCACACATCGAGCTCGAGCTTGACGGGCTGCCAACGCTCAGCGGACTCAGTATCAATTCCATAACCGGCAATGAAACGATTGCAGACCGACGCCTGTGGAAAGTCAGCAAGCCCATCGCTGGCAAAGCTCACTATCTGATCGAAGGTATATTCCACAAAAACATCACCCTGACCTCCACACCCCGGCTCGCGGACATCTATTACAGTGGCAGCGAAAAGCCGGTGGGCGTAACGGGCATCAGCGGCAACATGATGTTGACCGTTGGAGAGCATAATTTCACCCTGCGCAAAGAGGGTTGGCTACCGGTAAATTTCAGCGTGACCGTGGATGAGAATACGCAACCAGTCATTCACCACGATCTAAGTCGCAATGTCAGGATTTTTGCAAAGGATGAGCTTTCCGGCGACGATCGCGATCTTGGGGCAAATTTAATATCTCTCACGCTTAGCGGCAAGTCGCGCGCAGTCAATCGCCGAACACCGGCCATACTCCAACTGCTGCCATACACCTATACAGCCGTGCTCAAGAAAGCCGGCTATCATGACCTGGAACTGAAAATCAAGCCGGATGCAAACTCGGTCGTGGCGCTGATGAAACCGCTTTATTATGAACTCACGATTGAAACAATCGACGCCATCACCAGCGCACCCGTCCGCACAGCAAAAATTTCATACAGAATGGAAAACAGCCGTGGTCCGGAAGAAATCCTTGGCATCACAGATGAAAACGGCCAGATCAACGCAAAGCTGATGCCCGGCGCTTATCAGGTATCAGTTGTGAAAGATGGCTATCAGAAGCAGAGCAGAAACATCAAGCTGCAAGCGGATTCGATGAATCGATTGACATTCAGGCTAACAGCCCTGAGATAGACGAAGACAACGAAAACTCAACGAGCCAGGAGATTTGTTGCATGCCAAAGCTGATCGTCACCAAAAAGGCGGAGATACTCCGTGAATGCGATCTGAAATCCTCACAAGCCTCCTACACAATCGGATCGGAAGAACAAAACGATTTGCGTATCGAAGATCGTCTTGTCTCGATCTCACACGCCAGAATCGAGCGAACCGGGAATCGCTTTTTCATTCGGGATATGAAAAGCGCCTTTGGCACGTATGTCAATAATGAACGCATCGAGGACATCGCCGAACTCAATGACGGCGACAAAATACGTATAGGCGACCACACTATCATCTTCGACAATCCCTTGCAAAAAATCGGTCTGGCGTTGGTAGATGAAGCCAGCCACGAAGCAGAACAAGACGAAGATACTTCCGCCGGAAGTCACGATGACCACGCCCGCCTGGATGAGCTGGAAGAGAAAGTCCGGCGTGAATCGCTGACGCTGCTGCGACAGGACCAGGAAAAGAGTGAGACGATTCCATACCAATTGCTGGCCATCTATGGCCCATACAAGGGCAAACGCTATCAGCTCAGAAAACATGAAACCAAAATCGGCAGAGACGAAAACCTGAACGATATCGTGCTCGACAAAACAAAGAGCGGCGAGCCGGACCAGAGCATTTCACGACGCCATGCCATGATCGTACACAAAGATGGCTCCTTCTTCGTTTCGGATAAGCGCAGTAAAACCCGCACCTATGTAAACAGAGAAGTCGTACCGACTGACTCTGAAGTGGAGCTGTTCGTGGACGATGAAATCGAGATCGTCAGCGACAGGCAAAGTACGATCTTCAGACTTGTGGAAGAAGGTGACAGCGATTTCAAACCGCCACGCAAGACAGGCGTTTGGTGGGTGCGCTACCAGACCAGATTTGCAGCAATGGCTGTGGCAGCGGCATTTGCTCTTGGCGCGTTTTTTCTGGCACAAGGCTATAGCCAACGCAGCATCCTGACGCAACAGCCTGACCCGTTGGCGCTGGAGCTCGACTACTGGTCGACAGATAAGAGCCTGACCTTTCAGAGCAATACGCAATATGGCAACGGCGAGCACCGCTTCTTTCGTATTGTGCCGGCGGTGTCAGACTTCAATGGCGATGGCATATTGGACATCGCAACCACAAATGTTACGCACAAACCGATTTTGATCGATGGCAAGAGTAAGCTGCCGCGCTGGCTGGTCGATACCATGCCCGCTTCCACCACGTCGCCATTGCTGGCAGCGGACGTCAATCAAAACAATCTCGATGATATTCTCTACCTGAGCCAGGACGGCCGGTTGGTCGCCATCGATGGTAAGCACGGCGCTGAGATCTGGGTAAGCCCATTCTTTGATCAGCCGGTGACAGGTCCGCCCGTGGCGTCGGATTTTGATGGCGATGGCTTGAATGATGTCGCGATTGCGGACATTGACGGCACGATTCACATTGGCTATAACCAGATATTGTCTCTGGACTGGCAGAAAATCGCCACCGGTATTCCAATCCGATCGCCCCTGACGGCAGCAGATCTCGACAATGATGGAGACGCCGAGCTTCTGTGCGGTTCTGAGCGCGGCATTGTATTTCTGTTGGACGGCGCCAACCGCTCCATCCTTGGCACAATTGACATCAATGAAAATCTGAACCAGGCCCTCGGAACTTTTTATGAAGATAACCAGATCCGCTACCCCATCGGCGTTACAGATTTGACGGGCGATGGTCGCGGCGATCTCATCATCAGCACCGTCCAGGGGCGCATCCTGGCCATTGACGGCGTGAGCCGGGACCGGCTCTGGCATGACGTCCTGACCGACGAGCTTTCCCTGAACGTCGAGCGCTCTCAACCCTTTGCAATCGGAGACCTTAATTCTGATCAGCAAACGGACGTCGCCGCCATATCGACGCAGGGAGAAATCAGAGCCTACCGCGGCGCCGGCCAGGATCAGCAGGCGCAGGTGCTCTGGCGGGCCCAACCAGAAACGCCGGCAGCAGTCTACGGATTGGCAGTCGGAGATATCAATAAGGATCAGGCGGCAGACTTGATCTTCAATGACGAAGACGGCATCCTCTGGCTATTGGACGGCAAATCAGGTATGAATCTGAACAACGCCGAGCAGGCGGCAACCGTACTGACCAGCATGCCGCTCGCCGCCGACTTGCAAAACGATGGCTTCCTGGACATCTTCTCCATTACACAAACCGGAATAGTCTTCCAGTATAAGACCAACAGTCGGGTGCCGAAAGGCGCCGTGGTCTGGGGCCAGCAATTCGGCCGGCATCAAAACACGTTGACGCAGGCGTATGAGTTGCCAAAGACATTAACAGCAGATCTGTCCATACTGGCCGGCATAGTCATGATGTTGCTAGGTGGTGCAGTCACCTTCGTAGTCAAACGTAAGAGACGTACATGATTTTAGGCGCGCCCAACTTCAAGCCGCTAAGCAGTCCCGAAACAACACCGGGTCTGAAACAAAGTCGGCGACGAAACTTCGACCGGAACTTACTTTAGTCAACATTTATTTGGAAGACGGGGACACGCACGGTATGTCAACCACCAGACAATTACACGGGAAACTCACGATGGCGGCTTCCAGCGATATCGGGAGTGTCCGCAAAGAGAACGAGGATTTCTACTATTTCTCGTCGGCCAACAGCTTCATGCTTGTCTGCGACGGCATGGGCGGCCACCAAAAGGGGGCGCAAGCAAGCAAAATGTGTGGTGAAACCGTGCGCGACATCATGTTCAGCAATCAGTCCGGGCGCAAACTCGTCCTCAGAAATCACATTCTCGACATTGGTCGTATCTGTGAAGACGTTAAGTATGATCTGCCCGACCATGCCTTGAAACTGGTGGCCGGCATCCGGCTGGCAAACCGGCGCATCTTCAAATATGCTCTGCACGACAAGAAGATGCTGGGCATGGGCACAACCATCGTCGGCGCAATCGTTCATGAAGGCCACCTGATCGTCGCACATGTGGGAGACAGCCGCTTGTACCGCCTCAGAAACGGCGTCCTGACGATGCTCACCACCGACCACTCCTGGCTCAACGAACTGCTCGAGGACCGGGAGATAACTGAGAAAGAAGTTCAAAACTTTCGAAAAAAGAATGTGCTGACCCGCGCCCTCGGCATCGCTCCGGCTGTCAAAATCGACTTACAAATCACACCGGTGGCGCCGAACGATCTTTATCTGCTCTGCTCCGATGGACTTTCGAATGCACTCCAGGACGAGCTCATCCACAGCATCCTCGGCGCCTATCACGGCTCGCTGCAAAATAAAGTGAGCAACCTTGTGACGCGCGCCAAAATGATGGACGGCTCGGATAACATCACGGCTGGCCTGCTGCACATAACGGGTCAATGGCGCGGGGGCCGAGACCTCAACCAATCCATTCGACTCGAAGAACAACCTGAGGTGGTTAGCGACTACCTCGACCAGGAACTGCGCAACATTTACCCGATCAGGCAGTCGGGAACCAAACTGTCAGCGCGGCGCCTCGGGATTGCGAGCCTGGCGGCCGCTGCCGTGCTTCTGTTCTCACTGATCTTGTTCTTTGCTAAACGAGACCAGAGCGGGCAAGCCACCGCACAGTCCAATACCGGTGTGCAGCAAAGCAGCAGCCGCCCGCTGCCTGCCGCAACCCCGCAACGCAAGGCGCACGAGGCTTACGAGGCAGGTGGGCGCCTGGTGCTATTACAAATCGATCACGAGCAATCTCTACATATGCTGGAAGGTCTCGAAGGCATCCGCATTCTCGACACTGTTTCTGAATTTGACAAGAATGTGCCGGTCTACGCCGGCAGGTTCACCTGGGCTGTTGCAGATTCCCGCGAACGTATCTTATA
>CAZVSL010000082.1:12822-15116 GCA_964629935.1 uncultured Calditrichaceae bacterium
AAGACGCAATCTCCATGTCAAGCCCGTGGCAGCGTCACAGCCAACCGGCAGCAGCGGCGTCTCGGGAGGGTCCCATACTCTAACTCCCTCTCACTTTGGGCGTAGCGACGAGGCCCATGTCTTTCTGTCAGGTGATTTCCATTCAGCGCGATATCGGGACGCGTTTGTATTTATAAACGAGCAACCGTTTGGCGCATTGAGCCGCTACAAAGACAGCGGCTTCTATTTGCAAGGTGGCGTGTACACGATAAAAATCACCGACGGCCAGAACCGGGTATTGAAAACAAAATCGGACATTGCAATTAAGGATGGCGAAACTATTGCGATCGAGTTTTAACAACTGCATGCTTGAGCTTTCTCAGCGACAGATTTCTTAGGAGGTGCCGTAAAGTGCTAGCGAAACAGATTCTCTACTTCTGTGTGATACTCACCCTGGTCTGCACGTATCAGACAGGCGTCTACTCGCAATCGACCAACCGTGAAGCGATAGAACTCTTCAACCGGGCGACCTCTGAACCCGATCCTGAAGTGAAAATTGAGCTGTATACCCAGGCCATTGCACAGGACAGCGATTTCGTGGAAGCGTATTACAATCTCGGCCTGGCGTACAAACAAATCAGAGACTTTCGCAGCGCTGAGAACTATCTGCAAAAAGCGCGAGAGGTCAGCACCAGCGCTACCAGCAACGAACTGCGAACTCGGATATTGTATCACCTTTCGACCACACAGAAACGGCTTGAAAAGTTATCGCAAAGCGAAAGCTCGTTGCGCGCTGCCATGCAGATCGCAAACGACGAACGCATGCTCTCTAAAATCATGTTTGAACTCGGCCTGGTCTTATACGAGCAGAAAAAATACGACCAGGCGCTTGCACAGCTTCGGACAGGTCAGGAAAGATTCAACGACAGCCGCAGCTACTTTGAAAACATGATCAATATTGTGCGGACGGAAATCGAAGTTCAGGGTCTTGACAACGACCTGCAAGCTGCCCTGGCGGCCGGCGACATTCTTGAGGCGCAGGCGTTGGTGCAGCAACTGAAAAAACTGAAACCAAACCATGAGGGCCTCGACAAAAAGATCGCGCTCATCGATTCTTTATTGAATTCAAAAGCGAAAAGGGAATTTCTCACTGAGATGTATCAGCTCGCGGGCAAACAAACTCGAGAAGGCAATCTCGAAAAAGCTATCAACACCTATGAAATCTTGTTGCAGCACGATCCGAATTACGAGGACGCACAGAGCAAACTCGAACAGATGCGAGACCAATACACGGAATTGCAGACAGCTCAGCAGATTGAAGCAGAGTTTGCTACGGGTATGACTGCCCTGCAGGAGCAAAACTGGACCCGCGCCATCATCGCATTTGAACGCGTGCTGGAGCTGGCGCCGGAACACCCGGAGGCAAATGGCCGTCTGCGGGAAGCCAACCGCGGACTGGAAAACGAGAGCACGGAAACCATCGTGCGACAGTACTACCTCGATGGCGTCAGCGCTATGGATAATAAGGACCTCGCCTCTGCCCTCGCTTCTTTTGAGAAAGTGGTCAGCTTCAACCCGAATTACCGGGACGCAAAAGACCTTATCCAGCAAATCAAACGTTCCTACAAGCCGGGCATTGCCAGCGCCATGCCTTCAGATGAATACTTTAATTCCCTCTACGATCAGGCAGTCACCATGATGAAGGAAGAGGAGTGGATGCAGGCGGTGCTGGTGCTGGAAAAGCTACGACTGCTGGCGCCCAACGACCACAACATTCTGAACCTTCTGATTCAGGCAAAAGAGAATTCCAGGCTGAATCAGGACACAGTGGAAGCAGCTCCGGCCCCAACACAGAACCGGCTTATCTACATCGCAGGCGCTGTAGTGCTGCTTGTCATCCTGCCGCTCTTCAGTTTTATTGTGTTCTCGCCATCGAGCCGCGCAAGAATCTATTATCTCCGCGGCAACTACGTTAAGGCGGCCCGGATTTATGAAAAATTGCTGGCCAGACATCCGGAACGCCTCAAGTACTATCCAACTCTGGCCAACATCTATCTCATGCTGGGCCGAAATGACGAGCGGGCATTGAAAGTATACAGGATGTTGATCGATTTGAATTTAGCCAAACAGATTCATCCGCAAATAAGCGCCATCCTGTCGCAAAAATATCTGAACGAAGGCAAAACTGAAGACGAAGAAGCCATCGCGATCCTGGAAAACGAATTGAAGGCGGTGCAGGAAAATCAGAATAACGCCGAATCATGACCGAAGAGAACCAGACACAGCAGCACGGCAAAATCCAGCAGCTCTTGTTC
>CAZVSL010000083.1:0-15102 GCA_964629935.1 uncultured Calditrichaceae bacterium
GGCAGCATCTGGCGTCAAATTCCATTTCAAATCGATGAGCGCGATGCCAACGGCAGCTATTTTGGCGACGATACTGCTCCGATTGCCAATGGCGTGGCTGCCGGCGGACTCGACGGCAATGACGAGCTGGTTTTCTTGCTGAAAGATGCCGGACAAATAAACCGGATTTCCTGGATCGATGATATCAGCTCAGTCAATTATGTCCGCTATGAAATTCCGGTGCGCGACCCCATCACCGGCGACCGCGCCTACGTTTATCTCTATCGCTCGCAAAGTCTCTCAATGGCTGGATTGACAGATTATGTCGAATTTGTCTCTGCACCGCCTGATGACCGCGGCAATGACGAAATCAAGAGCATGTTTTATGAGATCGACAATGGCAGCAATGGATTTGCGCAGGGTTTGAAAATCCTGGCTGCCAACGGCGGCAATGGACAGAACTTGCTGGATCGTGTTAAAGTAAGGGCGGAAGCGAGGCAATCTATCATAACTGTTAATGTGACGGAAAATAATCTCGTCTTCGAAGGAGATGATGAAGTGCTTGTCCGGGATGGACTTATCCGCGTCATTCGCAAGGTTGACCAGACTCTCAAAGTAAGTGTGTTGTTCAGTACCATCAGAGCGAACTTTGTGACACCGCCAACCTTCTATTACCCCTTTTCGAGTATCATTGAGATCGAAGTTCCGCAAGTCTCCGATGCGACCATTCAGTCTGGTCGGCTCTCAATAGATATGAACGATGCTTCGACCGGCATGACTTTCCGCAGCGCCAAAAACACCAACGGCGTGCCCGTAGACGGTCAAACTGACGAACTTGACAAGACCATCGATGACCTGCTGCCGGACCGCAACTGGATGTCACTCAAGGGCGAGCAAGGAACGCTGGTGCATTTCTTTCCCCTTGACGTCACCACTGGCGGCTCCCGCTCTCTGTATTATAAAGATAACAGTAACACGGATGGCGACGACACCGGCGACAAGAAATCCTATGCTGATGTCGGCGTCGCACTCGCAGACAACATTGACACGCCGTTTACACTGGGCTACAAAACCTACTATCTCAGCAAAGACAGCCCGGATGACATCGGCAACACCATCGAGCAGTTTGAGACCAATCCCCTGCAAATCGAGACGCCGGTAGCGCAAGATTTCGGTGCCGTGCCGGTTGAGCTGGTGGTGTTCGAGGCCGAGGTGCAACACACTGACGTTATCCTCACCTGGAAAACAGCCACTGAGAGCAACAATTTCGGCTTCGATGTGGAACGTCGACCTGCCGCCACGGAAGCATGGCAGAAGATCGGCTTTGTGGCTGGCCAGGGCACGACAACCGAGCTGACAAGCTATGAGTTTGTTGACAGGAACCTGCAAGCAGGCACATACGATTATCGCCTCAAGCAGATAGACACAGATGGCGCCTTTGAGTATTTGCCGGCCGTAACAGCGGTCATTGGTGTGCCCGAGACCTTTGCGCTGCATCAGAATTATCCAAATCCGTTCAACCCGACGACGACCATCCAATATGAGATTGCGGCCGCTGATGACGCAGGTTCACAGCGCACGGTTTTGAAGATTTATAACTTGCTCGGCAAAGAAGTTCGCACACTTGTCGACACGCAGAAGCAGCCGGGATTCTACACAGCAATTTGGGACGGCAATGACAACACAGGCGCTCCGGCAGCCAGCGGCGTCTATATTTACCGGCTACAGTCCGGACGATTTGTTGAGACGCGCAAGATGGCGCTGATCCGGTAGCCCGGGCAGGGACAAAGAAAACGAGGCTGTCGGTGGTTGGTAGCCTTACCGTCTGAAAGAAGCCGCGGTCTCGACTGCGGCTTTTTGTTTCCCACTCAGGAGGTTAGAAGATGGCGCGCTACACCCCCAAGATTCCCGACTGGCCGAAAGACGAGCGCCCGCGGGAACGGTTGATCAAGCATGGTGTGCAGAATCTCTCTGACACTGAGATTCTGGCGATCTTACTGCGTGTCGGGAATTACGAGACCACAGCCATCGATCTGGCGCGTAAGATCATCAATGACTTTGGCGGCTTCCGCGGACTCGACCGGCGCTCGGTGTCGGAATTGTGTCAGATCAACGGCATCGGTCCCGCCAAGGCGGCGCAGATAAAAGCCGCCATCGAAGTCGGTAAGCGCCTGTTTATGGAAGACACGCGCACGCGCGACCGCGTCGAGTGCAGCGAGGATGTTTACAAGCTCGTCAGCCCCCACTTGCGCGATCTCGACCGCGAGGTTATCCGGCTGTTGCTGCTGACCAGCCGCAACGGCGTCATCGCTGACAAGATCATCTTCGAAGGCAGCCTGACGGAAAGCGTGGCCGACCCGCGCGAGATCATCAAAGAAGCACTGAACCAGGGGGCTGCTTCGCTGGTGATCGTGCACAATCATCCCTCCGGTGTTGCTGAGCCCAGCGAACAGGACAGGCTGGCTACAAAGCGTCTCAAGAATGCCTGCGAGGCGGTCAGCATCCGGCTGATGGACCACCTTATCGTTGGGCAATCGGGTTATTTCAGCTTTGCGGATTCCGGGTTGTTGTAATAAATTGCTGTTTGACCGGAAACTCTTTTTGTAAGCCGGAATCCATGTGCCGCCACGTAGTAGATTCCCGCTTACAATATGCAGGGATGACGGGAAAGGCCGAGCTTCCTGATGGACTCTAAACAGCGCCTTTTTTCTCACTGTCTTTCTACTTGATAATCTGCTTGTTTCTTGTTACACTTCTGAAACTGCTTTTTGATATCTATCAAATGGCGGCTGCATCGCTATTGTTTTAGACAGAAACGGGAGTGAAACAACAACACCCGAACGGAGTACAAGGGCTTCATGAGCAACAACGGTAAAATCAAAATCCTGCCTGAGACCCTCACCAACAAGATTGCCGCCGGCGAAGTCGTAGATCGTCCCGCCTCTGTGGTAAAGGAGCTGGTGGAGAATTCACTTGATGCCGGGGCTGAAAGCGTCACAATTATCCTGAAGGAGGGGGGACGGGCCCTGATTCAGGTAGTCGATGATGGCGCAGGCATGAGCCAATCAGACTTGTTGTTGGCTTTTCAGCGCCATGCGACCAGCAAGATTTTCAGTTACGATGACCTGCATAACATTCGCTCGTTCGGATTTCGCGGCGAGGCGCTGGCCAGTATCGCTTCTGTGGCGCAGGTTGAGGCGCGCTCGGTGCTTGCCGGCCGGGATTCCGGCCACAGCATCCAAATCGAAGGCGGTGTGATGGATGGCGTGGAAGTCGCGGCTGGCACCCCGGGCACCGCCATTGCCGTGAAGAACATCTTCTACAACACGCCGGCCCGGCGTAAGTTTCTCAAGACTGAAAACACGGAATACCGTCAAATTCTGAGCGTCCTGAATCGCTTTTATCTCGCTTATCCTGAGGTGGCATTCACGCTGGTGCATGAAGATGAGATCATAACAGAGCTTGCCAAACAGGAACTCGATGCCAGGGTAGAAGCTGTCCTCGGCGGCCGGGTCAAGAGCAATCTACTGCCAATCGAAAATGAAGGTCCGATTCGCATCACCGGCTATGTCGGAAATCAGGATGCCATGCGCCGGTCGCGCGGCGACCAGTATCTCTATTTTAATCGGCGCTATTTTTCAAACAAGAATCTCAATTATGCAGTGGTAGCAGCGTACGGCGAAATCCTGCCGCGCGGCTCCTATCCGGTTTATATCATCTTTATCGAGATGGACCCCACTCAGGCGGACGTCAACGTACATCCTACCAAGATGGAGATCAAATTCGCCAACGACCAGCTCTTGTTCAGCTCCATTCGCGGGGCGGTGAAACGCGCGCTGACTTCCGAGAAAGTCGTGCCGGATATCAACCCCTGGCAGAAATTTGATGATTTTCGCCGCTATTCGGAGTCGGATATCAGGCAAATGCGCCAGACAGAGCCCCTGGATTTTGAATCAAAGTCGCCGCCGTTGCCGGGTTGGCCGCAATCAGACAGGGCAGAGCAGGATGTCCCATCGTCAGGTGCAACGCCCTCGCCGGAAATGCCGGGGCATGGCGCGGATGATCTCGAACGCATACCGTTGCTCAAAATCGACCAGCAAAATCTGCCCCCGCGACCGCAGTTTGAGCGCACCAATATCTGGCAGGTTCATAACAAATACATCATTTCCCAGGTCAAAAATGGCTTGATTGTCATCGATCAGCACGTCGCGCATGAACGCATTTTGTTCGAAAAAGCGCTTGAGAGCTTCGAGAAACGCAAGCCGACCTCACAGCAGCTTCTGTTTCCCCAGATAATCGAGTTGTCGTCGCAGGATTACTCTATCCTGCTGGAGATGATTCCTTTTCTGGAACACATCGGATTCGTAATCAAGGCATTCGGCAAGAATACGGTGGCTGTAGAAGGTGTGCCTTCAGGAATCAAGATCAGCGATGATGAAAAAATCCTGCTCAACATTCTTGACGAGTACAAGCGTGGCAAACACGACCGTTCGGAGATCCGAGAGAATGTGGCTGCATCTTTTGCATGTCATTCCGCGATCCGTGCTGGTGACGTACTTTCACGCGACGCGATGAATGCGCTCATCGACCAGCTCTTTTCAACCAGGGAACCATACTTCTGCCCGCACGGTCGGCCAGTCATCATTTATGTTTCCCTGGACGAACTGGACAAGCGGTTTAAGCGATGAGAAAAAAGAGCTTGACATTTGTTAAATTTTGTCTATCTTTCGATATTCAAATTTTAAAAGGCTGAGTTACAGATGACGAATTTCCTTTCCACAAACTCTTATTGGTTCTGGTACTGGTATTATCGTGCGAGTAGTGGGAAGGATGCGTTCACTATGTCAGCCTGATTTAGCACCCCAGTTTTCGAGAACAATCCAACCCACTACATGAACATGTAGTGGGTTTTTTATTTTAGAGCCATCATGAACTTTAATGAATTCAAAAAGCTGGCGCAAGAAGGCAACGTCGTGCCGGTGTATGCAACCTATCTGGCGGATTTGCTCACGCCCGTGTCAGCCTATCTGCAGTTGCAGAAATACTCCGACCGCGCTTTCCTGCTCGAGAGTGTTGAAGGTGGTGAAAAAACTGCTCGCTTTTCCTTTCTGGGGTGTGATCCTTTTGTCACATTGCGAGCCTCGAATCACGAAATCGAACTGGAGCATGACAACAAGACAGAGCGATTCACTGGCAATATTTATGATTACCTGAAACAACTTTTCAGTCGCTATCGCGCGGTGCGACCGCCGGGCTTGCCAAGGTTTACGGGCGGCGCGGTTGGCTACTTTGGTTATGAGACCGTACGCTACATCGAAAACATCGAGATGAACGGAGAACGTGAGCCAGCCGTGCCCGAAGCGTTGCTCATGATCTGTGACACAGTGCTGGCTTTTGACCATCTGACCCACCACATCTACATAATCAAAAATGTCTTTCTCGATGATACTGTCCTGGATTTGGAGCAAGAATTCGGCAGAGCTTTGTTGAAGATTGAAGAGATCAAACAAACTCTGGCTTCAGATACAGGCAAACCCTATGTTGCATCAGCAAATGAACGGACGGTTTCCTCAAACTTCACGCAGGCAGAATTTTGCCATGCAGTTTCCAAAGCGAAGGAATACATTACCGCCGGCGACATCTTTCAGGTTGTGCTGTCACAAAAATTCAAAAAAGACGTTACTGTTTCTCCGTTTGATATTTATCGCGCCCTGCGTGTCATAAATCCTTCACCATATTTGTATTATCTCAAGATCGATGACCTCGCGATCATCGGCTCTTCACCCGAGCTTTTGGTGCGTGTCGAAAACCGGCAGGTGGAAGTACGACCCATCGCTGGCACACGCCGTCGGGGCAAAGATGAGGGGGAAGACGATCGCCTGATGCAAGAGCTGCAGCAGGACAAGAAGGAAATAGCTGAGCACATCATGCTGGTTGATCTGGGACGAAACGATGTTGGCCGGGTCTCCAATTTTGGTTCTGTGGAGGTCACAGAGTTCATGGCAGTGGAGAAATATTCACACGTCATGCACCTGGTTTCTAATGTGCGGGGAGAGCTCAAGCAAGGTCTGGACGCTGTAGATGCATTAAAAGCATGCTTTCCTGCCGGTACAGTCTCCGGCGCTCCGAAAATACGTGCCATGGAGATCATCGAGGAGCTCGAACCGGAACAACGCGGCGTCTATGCCGGCGCACTTGGCTATCTGGATTTTTCCGGCAATCTCGATACCTGTATTGCGATCCGAACCATTGTTATGCAGGGCCAGACCGCCTTTTTTCAAGCTGGCGCCGGCGTGGTAGCCGACTCGAATCCGGAACGGGAGTTTCAGGAGACGGTTGACAAAGCGGCTGCCTTGCGTGCCGCAATTGAGTTTGCTGAAAGGGGGTTGCAATGATCCTCGTTCTCGATAACTACGACTCATTCACCTACAATCTTGTGCAGTACCTTGGCGAGCTTGGCGCTGAATTGCAGGTTTACCGCAACGATGAAATCACTGTCAAACAGGTTCTGCGGCGCGACCCAACGGGAATCGTCATTTCTCCCGGTCCTGGCAGGCCGGAGGATGCAGGTATTTCTGTGCCGTTGATCGAAGCTTTGGATGGCAGGAAACCTTTGCTCGGCGTTTGTCTCGGTCATCAGGCACTCGGCGTGGCCTTTGGGGGCAAAGTCGGACCGGCGCCAACACTCATGCACGGTAAAACCAGTAAAGTTCGCCATGAGCAGAACGCGCTGTTTGAAAGCGTGTCAAATCCTTTTGAAGCTACACGCTACCACTCACTCATCGTTGAACGTGATTCCTTGCCAGACGTACTGAAAATCACAGCAGAGTCTGATGACGGAGTTATCATGGCTATGCAGCATGAGTCTTTGCCGCTCTACGGTGTTCAGTTCCATCCGGAATCGATTCTTACCTCTGAAGGAAAACAAATTTTGAAGAACTTTTTGAATATCTGCGCAGAAAAATGAGGAAAACGCCATGATCCGGGAAGCCATTCAAAGTGTCATCGAGGGCCAGCATTTGTCACGCGACCAGGCTTATGCTGTGATGAATTCTATTATGGAAGGGCAGGCGACTCCAGCACAAATCGCGGCTTTTCTTGTGGCTGCGAAACTCAAAGGTGAGACGCACCATGAGGTTGCCGGATTCGCCACCGCCATGCGCGAGAAAGCAACACGCGTACCTGTAACAGTGCAAAACGCCGTCGATATCGTCGGAACCGGAGGAGATGGCAAACACACGTTTAACATCTCTACCGTGGCCGCTTTTGTCATGGCGGCTGCAGGCGTGCCGGTGGCCAAGCACGGCAATCGTTCTGTCTCCAGCCGCTGCGGCAGCGCCGACGTGCTGGAACTACTCGGCGTGCGCCTCGATCTTTCTGCTGAACAAATCGGAACCTGTGTTGATGAAGTCGGTATCGGATTCTTGTTTGCGCCGACATTGCACACGGCCATGAAGCACGCTCTTGCTCCCAGAAAAGAGATCGGTGTCCGTACCGTGTTCAATATTCTCGGACCGCTGACCAATCCTGCCAATGTCAGACGCCAGCTCACCGGCGTTTTCGATACAAAAATTGCCAGACTGGTCGCCGAAGTATTTTGCGAGCTTGATGCCGAACACGTGATGGTGGTGCATAGCGACGATGGCCTGGATGAAATTTCGATCCATGCCCCAACTTTGGTATATGAAATCAGGGATGGTGACATTATTGAAAGGAAACTGACCCCCGAAGATTTTGGCCTGAAAACAGCATCGGAAAATGGCCCGCTCGGCGGCACGCCGGAAGAGAATGCCGAAACAGCACTGGCTGTTTTGAATGGAGCTGCCGGCTTGCCGAGAGATTTTGTGGTAGCGAATGCTGCTGCAGGACTCTACGTCGGCGGAGCGGCCACAACATTGCTGGAGTGTAGCAAGATAGCTGAGCAGGCTATCGATAGCGGAGCTGCACTGCAAAAACTGGAGTCTCTCAGACAACTCACCCGGGAATTGGCTGCATGAGTATTCTGGATGACATACTGAGACACAAGAAACAAGAAGTCCGCAAACAGCAAAGGCAGGCGCCGATTTCCCGCCTGTTTGAACGGCTACAGAATCAGGATGAACCTCGGAATTTCGCTGCCAGTTTAGGACGAGCCGACACGGTTGCTCTCATCGCTGAAGTGAAAAAAGCCTCTCCGTCAGCAGGTGTAATTCGTGAAGATTTCGCCGCCGTTGCTCTGGCGCAAGATTATGAAAAGGGAGGCGCGCGCGCCATTTCAGTGCTGACCGACGAAAAGTACTTTCAGGGCAAGTTAGCCTATCTCACAAATATACGTGCTAACGTCGATTTGCCGGTTTTGCGCAAGGATTTTATCATCGATCCTTATCAAATAGTCGAAGCGCGGTCCGCCGGCGCAGATGCGGTGCTGCTAATTGTAAGTGCGCTGTCTCGCGGGCAAATGACAGAGCTGATTGCAGCCGCCAAAGAGGTGCGCCTTGATTGCCTGATCGAGGTCCACACATTCCGCGAAGTTGAGCGTGTGCTCAGCGATGACATCTCACTGGTTGGCATCAACAACCGTGACCTTGAAACGTTTACTGTTGATCTGCGCACTACCGAGAAATTGATTGCAATCATTCCGGAAGAGGTAATTGTAGTATCAGAAAGCGGTATAAAAGACAGAGCTGACCTGGAACGATTGAGCCATGCCGGTATCGATGCCGTGCTCATAGGCGAGACTTTGATGCGAGAAGAGGACGTCGAAAAGACGGCAAGAAAATTCACCGGAGTAATAAAGTGCCCAGAGTGAAGATATGCGGCATTACGAATTTTGAGGACGCTAAAATCGCGTGCGATCTGGGCGCTGCTGCCATCGGCTTCATCTTTTATGAGCGAAGCCCGCGCTTTGTTGAGTTAGGGCAAGCGCACGCAATTGTGGCATCCTTACCGCCATTTGTGACTAAAGTAGGCGTCTTTGTTAACGAAACGCAGGAGCGCGTTGTTCAGATTTGTCGTTCAGTCGGATTAGATATTGCACAGCTTCACGGTAATGAAACACCGGAATACTGTAATAAACTCGATTTTCCTTACATTAAAGTATTTAGAGTAGGCGAGGACTTCGAATTGTCACAATTGCATGACTATGGCGGTCATACTTTTCTTCTCGATACTGCTGATGAACGACAATTTGGCGGTACTGGCAGGACATTCAACTGGCAACTTGCAAAGAAAGCTTCCGAGTTCGGCCGGGTAATCCTGTCCGGCGGTCTCAATCCGGATAACGTTAAGGCTGCTATCGAGACGGTACGACCTTACGCCATCGACGTTGGCAGCGGTGTAGAGATGGAGCCCGGCCGCAAACATCCGGGAAAACTCAAAGCACTTTTTAACGAAATAATGAAGGTTCGACAGAATGTCTGAGGCAAGAATCAATTATCAGAGTTTACCCGATGCAAATGGTTACTTCGGTCAATACGGCGGCAAGTACGTGCCAGAAATTCTCGTACCAGCTATTTCCGAATTAGAGATGGCGTATCGTCAGGCCAGGGATGATAAGAACTTCAGGCGCAAATTCGATAATATTTTGCAGGAGTACTCTGGCCGGCCAACTCAGTTAACTTTTGCCCAGCGGTTAACAGAACACCTCGGCGGCGCTCGCATCTATCTCAAGCGCGAGGACCTTAACCATACCGGAGCTCACAAGATCAATAATGCCATCGGTCAGATCTTGCTGGCAGAACGTATGGGCAAGCAGAGGATCATCGCGGAGACGGGAGCCGGTCAGCATGGTGTGGCCACCGCAACCGTAGCTGCGAAATTCGGCTTACAATGTGTGGTGTACATGGGGGAGGAAGACACCCGGCGGCAGGCGCTCAATGTATTCCGGATGCAACTGCTGGGCGCGGAAGTCATTCCCGTAAAGTCAGGCAGCCGCACATTGAAGGATGCGATCAACGAAGCGATCCGTGACTGGGTAACCCACGTCGATGACACATTTTATCTCATTGGCTCAGTGGTGGGGCCGCATCCGTATCCCCTGATCGTACGCGATTTTCAATCCGTGATTGGGGAGGAAACCAGACAACAGCATTTATCGCGGGAAAACCGTCTGCCCGACCATATAGTCGCTTGTGTGGGGGGCGGCAGCAATGCCATGGGCATGTTCTTTCCCTTCCTGAATGATCATGAAGTGAAATTGCATGGCGTCGAGGCCGGGGGGCTTGGCATAAGCTCCCTGAAACACGCAGCAACGCTATGCGCCGGAGAACGAGGCGTCTTGCACGGCACCTTCAGCTATTTGCTGCAGGATGAGGAGGGGCAGATTCGGGAGCCGCATTCGATTTCAGCAGGATTGGATTATCCGGGCGTCGGGCCGGAACACAGCTTTCTGAAAGACGCGCAGCGGGTTAATTACGCAACGGCAACAGATGAGGAAGCTCTCGAAGCTTTCTCTTTGCTATCCAGGGTGGAGGGCATCATTCCGGCGCTGGAGAGTGCGCACGCTGTGGCACATGTTATGAATCTGGCGCCTAATTTGCCAAAAGACGCGTCGATCGTGATATGCCTTTCGGGCCGCGGCGACAAAGACGTCGATTCTGTCAGAGAAAAACTCAGCCGTAACGGGAGCATTTGAATAAGCCATAAGAAACTCCGCTCGGAATATTGTCAAATGAGGCCAGTATTTTGAATAGACTACATGCTCTACTTAAACAAAGCAGCCGCACCGGTGAGAAATTGCTCTCTATTTTCGTGACAGCCGGCTTTCCTGAGCCAGACGCCACGGTGGACATCGTCAGGGCAATTGAATCGGCCGGTGCAGACTTTATCGAGCTTGGTATCCCGTTTTCCGATCCAATCGCAGACGGACCGACCATACAGGCGGCTTCACACCACGCTCTGGAAAATGGCATGACATTGAAGAAGACACTGACGCAGCTTGAACAAATACGACTTGTCAGCGATATCCCCATACTTTTGATGGGGTATTTCAATCCGCTCTACCGCTACGGTCTGGAAAATCTCGTATCTGACGCTGAGTCAGCAGGCGCAGATGGCTTCATTATCCCGGACCTGCTGCCGGAGGATTCTGTCAGATTCAGCCATGCGTTCCGGAGCTCCGGTCTGGGAATCAATTTTCTTGTTTCTCCAAATACCTCCCGCGAGCGATTGCGCAAAGTGGATGAAATAACGAATGCTTTTATCTATTGCGTCTCCGCGGCCGGCGTGACCGGGATGCGCCGGGGCGTACCACCTGGCATTCTGACGTTCTTGCAGGAGTTGCAAAGCCAGGCTCAACATCCCTTCCTGGTCGGCTTCGGTATCTCAAACGGTCAGGATGCGGCCGCCATTGCTCGCCATTGTCATGGCGTGATCGTCGGCAGCGCCGTCATTAACAGGCTTGCTGATGAAACCACCAGCCTGCAAAAACGAATCGAAGCCGTGAGCAATTTTGTATCAGACTTAAAGCAGTCGTTGAAAGGAGTATCGCATGGACATTGAAGACTGGCGTCGCGAAATCGACGATATCGATCTTCAGGTTTTAAAACTGCTAAACAAACGGGCGGAATATTCAATCGCAATCGGTGACCTGAAGTTTGAGCGTAATTTGCCCGTTTATTCCCCTGAGCGTGAGAAGTTGATTATCGAGCGTCTGATTGACAAGAATCCCGGTCCATTGACGGGCGATTCTGTGCGCCGTATCTTCGAACGCATTATCGATGAATCACGCAAATTAGAGAAAGATGAATGTGAAAGAATGAGGAGAAAGTAAAGATGGTCGTGGTAATGGAAGAAAACGCCAGCGAAGAAAACATACAGAAAGCTATCGCCAAGCTCACTTCGCTGAATTTTGATGTGCACCGTTCAACAGGTGTGAATAAGACGGTACTGGGAGCCGTTGGCGACAAACGTGGCCTGGATATTCGTATCCTGGAGGTGATGCCCGAAGTGCAAAAGGTCATCTCGATCACCGAGCCGTACAAATTGGCCAGCCGTACCTTTCATCCGGAGGATTCGGTTGTCAGGATTAAAGACATTGCCATCGGCGGGGAAAAACTGGTGATGATGGCTGGCCCTTGTTCTATTGAGGGTGAAGAGGAAATAAAGGCCATCGCATCTATTGTGAGAGAGGCGGGAGCGCGGGTGCTGCGCGGCGGCGCCTTCAAGCCGCGCACCTCTCCTTACAGCTTTCAGGGGCTGGGCGAAGAAGGACTTCGGTACCTGGCGCAGGCTGCCAGCGAAAATGACATGATCTGCGTCTCGGAAGTGATGGAAAGCGCCCAAATACCGGTCATGCTGGAATATGTCGACATTTTGCAAGTAGGCGCCCGCAACATGCAGAATTTTTCCCTTCTGCGTGAGCTCGGCAAGATTCGCAAACCAGTGTTGCTCAAGCGCGGCTTGTCGGCTACCATCGAAGAGCTACTGATGGCCGCGGAATACATCATGGCAGGCGGCAATTATGACGTTATATTGTGCGAAAGGGGTATTCGTACTTTCGAAAATTACACGCGCAATACTCTCGATATCTCAGCTATCCCGGTTGTGAAAAAACTCAGCCATCTGCCGATCGTCGCTGATCCGAGCCATGCCACCGGCCGGCGTGACAAAGTGACGCCCATGGCTCGCGCGGCAATCGCCGCCGGAACGGATGGATTGCTCGTGGAGGTGCATCAGGACCCGGAGAATGCGCTTTCAGATGGTGCACAATCGTTGTATCCGGAACAGTTCAGTCAACTGATGAACGAGCTCAAAATCATCGCCGGTGCGGTTGACAAGCACTGGTGATTTCACTTGATATTTGTATTGATGATAGGTATTATTGTGAAGATTTTTTCATAGCGAAACGGTGACTTTTGATAGAATAACAATTGTCGGGCTGGGGCTAATCGGCGGCTCCCTCGCTTCTGCGTTTAAGCGTAAGGATGTGAAAGCTCAGATCGTCGGAGTTGATGATGATGCGGTGGTTGCTCGGGGACTCGAAATGCGCGTCATCGATCGGGGTTTTATTAAAGCCGAGCTGGAGCAGGCAGTGGCAACCGCTGATCTGGTAATTCTGGCAACGCCCATCCTCGCTATCACCGAGAACTTACAGAAAATGAGCCGCGCTCTACAACCCGGGACATTGATAACGGATGTCGGTAGCACGAAAGCCCATATCGTCGAAATGGCAGAACGATATTTGCCGGACACCGTTCATTTTCTCGGTGGGCATCCCATGGCAGGCGCGTCGAGCGCCGGGATTGATAATGCTGATCCATTCCTGTTCGAAAACGCAATTTATGTGTTAACAGAAAGCAGGGACGTGCCGCACAAACTTAAGGATAATCTCGTCGCGCTCTTGGAGCTTATTGGCGCCAAAACCGTCTTTCTTGCGCCTGATGAACATGATCGTATTGCTGCCATGGTTAGCCATTTGCCGCAGATGATGGCTGTGAGCCTGATGAACTATGCGGCAAATTTCAATGAGAGCAATCCAACTGTGCTCAAGCTCGCTGCAGGTGGTTTCCGGGACATGACACGCATTGCCTCCAGTTCATTTCAAATATGGCGGGATATTCTCTCCACAAATCGAGATAACATAACCCGTTCTATCGATGGCTTTATCGCTGCCCTGCAAGGTTTGCGTGCGAGCATGTACGAAGATAGCATCGAAGCAGAATTCCAACGTGCAGGACGGAGCAGGCTGGCCATTCCGACGGATACGCGGGGATTTTTGATGCCGCATTTCGATCTCTACGTTATCGTCGAAGACAAACCCGGTGTCATCGCTGCGATTGCTACAGCTCTGGCCGCCGAAAACATAAATATTAAAGATATTGAGGTTGTAAAAGTACGTGAAGGCGACGCCGGCACAATCAGGTTAGCTTTTGAAAATGAACGGGAGCGTGCTCGCGCCACAGTGTTGTTACAGGAAAAGGGATTTCAAACACAGAAACGAGATTGAAGCAAACATGACTCGGGCAATGAAACCGATAACTCAGATATCCGGAGAAGTAAACCTACCGGGCGACAAATCAATATCACATCGCGCCTTGATGATCTCAGCCATAGCGGATGGCGAAAGCTATCTGGAGAATCTCAACCCCGGTGACGATGTGTCGAGAACCATGACTTGTCTGCGTGAATTGGGGGTGAAGATCGAACAAAAAGACCACTCCACGGTTGTGTACGGCAAAGGACTGACAGGTTTAGACGCGCCGGATAAGACTCTGGATGTTGGGAATTCAGGGACAACTATTCGACTTCTGTCCGGAATTTTAGCGGGACAGCCGTTCCGCAGCAAAATTACCGGCGATGAGTCGATTCGCTCCAGACCAATGGCCCGAATTGTTGCGCCACTCCGCCAAATGGGGGCTGATGTAATTGCAACGAGGCATGAACACGCACCCCTGTCTATCAAAGGCGGTAATCTCAAGCCAATCGAGTATCAGCTTCCGGTCGCCAGCGCGCAGGTGAAATCGTGCTTACTGCTTGCCGGATTGTATGCCGCCGGCCGTTCGGTTATCATAGAACAATCCGTAACGCGGGACCACACGGAGCTGATGCTTGTCCGTTTCGGTGCTCATTTGCGCAAAGAACAGCATCGCATTTCGGTCTTCGGACCTGCCACACTGGAAGCGCAGGAAATTTTCATCCCCGGAGACATGTCATCCGCGGCGTATTTCATTGCAGCCGCAAGCCTTTGCCCAAACTCTGAGCTCCTGATCAGAAATGTTGGCATCAATCCCACTCGAAAGATCTTCATCTCATTGCTTTGTGATATGGGCGCCAATGTTGAACTTGTTAATGTTCACAGTGTCGGTAATGAGCTGATGGCCGACATTTATGTCCGGAGTGCGGAGCTCAAGCCTTTCAACATTGGCGGGCAAGTGGTGCCGCAGATCATCGACGAAATACCTGTTCTGGCGCTCATGGCTACGCAAGCCAGGGGCAGGAGTGAAATCCGTGATGCCGCTGAGCTCAGGGTTAAGGAATCAGACCGTTTGCGCAGCCTTGCCTTTAACCTGGAGCGCATGGGCGCCAGAGTGAAGGAGCAGGAGGGAGGTCTTATCATCGAAGGTCCGACGAAATTGCGCGGTGCTGACATCGAGACCTTTGGCGACCATCGCATCGCCATGACCTTTGCCGTTTCCGCGATCCTGG